>JALZID010000182.1 GCA_030860485.1 Pseudomonadota bacterium
AGACTAGAAACGCGTCCGACATGGGCGCGGAGCAAAACCATTTGTGCCCGATAAGTGCGTACTCGCCGCCCGGGCCGCCAGCGCCAAGTGGCTGTGCGCGGGTGGTGTTGGCCCGTAGATCGCTACCACCTTGGCGCTCGGTCATCGCCATGCCAAAGAGGGCGCCGCGCTTCCGCGGTGCCGGCAGACAGCGCGGGTCATAGTCGATCGATAAAACCCGAGGCTCCCACTCCGCCGCCAGCTCAGGCTGCACGCGTAACGCTGGAATCACGGCAAAGGCCATCGTGATCGGGCAGCTCGCCGCAGACGCTCACGGGTTTAGCATAACGTCGGGCGACCGTGACCACCGCGCGCAGCACCCACAGCACCGCAGGGTGCAGGCTATCGTAAAGCCTCGCCACATTCGGGTTGTTTCTGTCCACGGCAAGCAGATATTGCGTGAGATCATTGGTGCCAATAGAGAAGAAATCAACGTGCCGGGCGAATCCCCGAACTTGATAGATCGCCGATGGCACCTCGATCATCATGCCCACCGGCGCTTCTTCGTTTCGACATCGTGGACTCCTCCTTCCCAAAAGGTGAAGTGTCCACGAAACGGGGTCAACTCCAATCCTACGTTTGCTGCCCTGGCCAAATCCATGTATTGGGTGGGGGCATGAATATGAATGGGATCATACACCCTCGGCCAGGCCGTCTCTCTTTTATATACACTATGATCAGAGGAGACAGATTGGGCACCGCCTTTCTAGTCACTCTGGTCACTTTAATTGCCGACGTTGCGGTGCCTCCCCCCAAGGCCGTCGCGACAACCATGCGTTGTTCGAAGTCGATGGCGGGTACAGGCTTCCCAGGATGTAAGTCGTTCCAGAAATCAGCCCACCTTTCAGCATCCTGAATCACAGTGTCCAGGGGATAAGAGATCGTCTTACCGCCCTCAGGTTCTGGGATCACCGTAAACTCGACACTCTCTTCCTGAGTAGCTTGAGCTGAGCGGGCAGGAAATATAGGCCGAAGATCAGGATAGGAACAATGAAATCCCTGTAAAGATCGCGCTGTGCCACTGAACGTGGTGAACCTAATTGGTCTCGTGAAATTTGGATTGCCATACACCCTCCTCCTATACCTAGACACCGATACCTGAAAGTTGATTAGACAGAATGCGAAAGTAGTGTGCTAGGCAGAATCGGCCTATTGCACCGGATGCGGACTCTGTGTAGCATGGCACGTTCCTGCTTTACTGCGGTTCTCCGCACCGTGCGCCCTCGTCAGGTAATTCAGTCTGGCACTGCCGCCAAAATGGCGCCAGATCGCCGATACGGATCCGCCGCCGGGCATGCGGGCGTGCTTGCATGCGGCCTCGGCCGCTGGTAACACGCTACCGGATCTGCGCACGGTAGCAGCTCGCCGCCGCGAGGCCGGCGGTCATGAGGGATCGGACGCGATCGATCAACGGTCGAGCTCATGGCCCAGCACACCACCGGCAATGGCACCGGTGGTCGTGAGCAGCGGATCACCACCGCTCAGCTCGTGCCCCAGCACGCCGCCCAGAACGCCGCCGAAGATGATCGGCAGGGACGAGTGGCCGCGACGGTAGTACCGGCCGCCATAGCCGCCGCCGTAGCCGCCACCGCGGTAGCCGTAGTAGGGACGATAGGCCGCCGGCGCAGGAGCATGGTATTCACGGTAGTAGTGGTGATGCTGGCGGTACACCGGGCGCGGCGGCGGGGGTGGATAATAAAAGTGGTCGTGGTGCCTGCCATGGTGGTGACCGCCGTGGTGGCGCCGATGTTTGCGCCACCCATCATCATCATCGTTATGACTCGCCGCCGACAGGGCCATGAGCGCGACCGCGAGGACGGTACCGACCCATGCAGAAGTCTTCATGCAAAATCTCCTTTTCAGTTGTTCGATTGGGCTGTAAGCTACTCTTACGCGCCGCAGTCTAGCGCCGCAGTCTAGCGCCCCACCCTGAATCCCAAGCTGAACGACCGATGCAGCCGAGCGATGCCCGCGGACCCGCGGCGACGACCGACTTCCTGGTGATCGGCGGGGGCATCATCGGATTGTGTCTGGCCTTGAACCTCAAGCGGCGCTACGGCGACTGCACGGTGACGCTCATCGAGAAGGAGAAGAGCTGCGGCTGGCACGCCAGCGGGCGCAACAGCGGTGTCCTGCACGCCGGCTTCTACTACGGCCCGGACTCGTGGAAGGCGCGCTTCACCCTCGACGGGAACCGTGCCCTCAAGGACTACTGCCGGGAACGCGGCATCCCGGTCAACCTCACCGGCAAGCTGGTCGTCGCCCGCGACGAAGCCGAGTTGCCGGGCCTGCATGATCTCTTGAAGCGGGGCCAGGCCAACGGGGTCCCGCTGGATCTCGTCACCGAGGAAGAGGCACGCCGCATCGAACCCAGGGTCAAGACCTGCGGCCAGGCCCTCTACTCCCCCGAGACCGCGACGCTCGACCCTAGACGCGTGGTCGCCGCCTTCGCCGCGGACGCAGAGGCGGCCGGCGTGGTTCTCTGTCCTTCGACAGCGTATCTCGGTCGCCGCCAAGGCACAGTCCTGACCACAGGCGGCGCCATCGATTCCGGCCACGTCGTCAACGCCGCCGGGCTCCACGCCGACGCTGTGGCGCGCGACTTCGGCTTCTCGCAGGACCACGCCATCCTGCCCTTCAAGGGCCTGTACCTGTGCTCTTCGGAGCCGGCCGGGTCGCTCAAGACCAATGTCTACCCCGTGCCGGACCCCGCCTATCCCTTCCTGGGTGCCCATTTCACCCTGGGCCCCGAGGGCGGGGTGACCTTGGGCCCGACGGCTGTCCCGGCCTTGTGGCGAGAACAGTATCGGGGATGGGGAGGTTTCAACCGCGGTGAGCTCCGCGCGGTGTTGCGCCTCGGCTATCGCCTGTGGCGCAGCGATCCGAGCGGCTTTACGCGCCTCGCCCTGTCCGAGCTGCGACGTTGCTTGAGGCCCTACCTCGTACGCGAGGCCGCGCGCCTCGTCGACGGGGTGCGGGCCGAGCACTTCCGCGTCTGGGGCGAGGCCGGCATCCGGGCCCAGCTCGTCGACACCAGGACCGGTCGACTCGAGCCCGACTTTCACTTCGAGGGGGACGAACGCTCGTCGCATGTCCTTAACGCCGTTTCGCCCGCCTTTACCTGCGCGCTGCCGTTCACTGCCTATCTGGTCGATCGGATCCCGGGGCGCGGCGCCTGGCAGCCCGCTCGGCCGTTTGACAGTTCATCGGCGGGCAGGTAACTTCGTCGTTTTTACCTCTCGCGGCCGCACTGGGCCGGACGCGGCCTCGACGGATCCAGCGCGCTCGTGACCCAACTGAACGCCCATTTCCCCCGCATCGACCGCCTGCCCCCGTACGTCTTCAGCACCGTCCACGAGATCAAGATGGCCGCACGTCATCGCGGCGAGGACGTGATCGACTTCGGCATGGGCAACCCCGATCAGCCCACGCCCCGCCACATCATCGACAAGCTCTGCGAGGTGGCGGCACGCGAGGACACCCACCGCTACTCGGTGTCGCGCGGGATCCCGAGGCTGCGCCGGGCCATCTGTAACTGGTATTCGCGTCGCTACCGGGTCACCTTGGACCCCGAGACCGAGGCCATCGTCACCATCGGCTCCAAAGAGGGGCTCGCGCATCTCGCCATGGCGGTCGTCGATCACGGCGATACGGTCCTGGTGCCGAACCCGGCTTACCCCATCCATCCCTTCGGTTTCGTCATCGCCGGGGCCGACGTGCGCCATGTCCCGAGCGGACCCAGGATCGATTTCTTCGCGGAGCTGGAGAACGCCATCCGCGGCTGCTGGCCGCGCCCCAAGCTCCTATTCCTCAACTTCCCGAGCAACCCCACCACCGAGTGCGTCGAGTTGGCATTCTTCGAGCGGGTGATCGAGATTGCGCGCCAGCACGGCATCTGGGTGGTGCAGGACCTGGCCTATGCGGACCTCGTGTTCGACGGCTACGTGGCGCCGTCGATCCTGCAGGTGCCGGGCGCCAAGGATATCGCGGTCGAGTTCTTCTCCCTGTCGAAAAGCTACAACATGCCGGGCTGGCGGGTCGGGTTCATGGTCGGAAACCCGACCCTGGTGAAGGCCCTGGCGAGGCTCAAGTCGTACCTCGACTACGGCACCTTCACCCCCATCCAGGTGGCCGCCATCGCCGCCCTCGACGGGCCCCAGGACTGTCTCGACGAGATCCGCGAGACGTACCGCCGACGGCGCAACGTGCTATGCGACGGGCTGAACAGCATCGGTTGGCCCGTCGAGAGACCGCGCGGGACGATGTTCGTCTGGGCCCCGATCCCGGAGCCCTACCGCCGGCTGGGGTCGCTGGAGCTCTCGAAGAAACTGCTCCTGGAGGCCAAGGTGGCCGTGTCTCCGGGCATCGGTTTCGGGGACTACGGCGATGGCTTCGTACGCTTCGCGCTCATCGAGAACGAGCATCGCACCCGCCAGGCGATCCGCGGGATCCGCGACCTGCTCAAGAAGGACCGGGTCGTCGAGGTCCGAAGCGCCGAGGCCTCTTAGGCCCGGATCGGGGAGACGAGCGGTGAACCCGGTCAAGGTCGGACTCCTGGGGCTGGGGACGGTGGGCGGCGGGACCCTGCGCGTCCTGCGCCGCAATCAGGACGAGATCAGCCGTCGCGCCGGGCGTGCCATCGAGATCACCTGCGCCAGCGTCCGTGACCTCGACAAGCCGCGCGACCTCGGGCTCGACGGCATCGTACTCACCCAGGACCCGACGGCGGTGGTCGACGACCCCGAGGTGCGGATCGTCGCCGAGCTCATCGGCGGGCTCGAGCCGGCGCGGACGCTCGTCTCGCGCGCCATCCACAACGGCAAGCACGTGGTCACCGCCAACAAGGCGCTCATCGCCATCCACGGCAACGAGGTCTTCGAGGCCGCCCAGGCGCGGGGCGTCATGGTCGCCTTCGAGGCCGCGGTCGCGGGCGGCATCCCGATCATCAAGGCGATCCGCGAGGGGCTGGCCGGGAACCGCATCGAATGGCTCTGCGGGATCATCAACGGCACCGGCAACTTCATCCTCTCGGAGATGCAGAACCGCGGGCGCGATTTCGCCGGCGTGTTGCGCGAGGCCCAGCGCCTCGGCTACGCGGAGGCCGATCCGAGCTTCGATGTCGAGGGCATCGATGCCGCCCACAAGCTCACCATCCTGGCCGCGATCGCCTTCGGTATCCGGCTCCAGTTCGACCGGGTCTACACGGAGGGGATCACCCGGGTCACCCGTGCCGACATCGACTACGCCGACCAGCTCGGGTACCGGATCAAGCACCTCGGCATCGCCCGGAACACGGGGGCGACCATCGAGCTTCGGGTCCACCCGACCCTCATCCCCAAGCGCCAGTTGCTGGCGAGCGTCATGGGCGTCATGAACGCCGTGCTCATCAAGGGCGACGCCATCGGCCCGAGCCTCTACTACGGCGCCGGTGCCGGAGCGGAGCCCACGGCCTCGGCAGTGGTCGCGGATCTTGTGGATGTGGTCAGGACGCTGACCTCGGACCCGGAAAACCGGGTCCCCCATCTCGCCTTCCAACCACACGCACTATCGGACCTCGGCGTGGCCCCCATGGAAGACGTGCGGACCGCCTATTATCTACGCATGAGCGCCGTCGATCGGCCGGGGGTGCTGGCCGACATCACGCGCATCCTGGGAGATCGGCAGATAAGCATCGAGGCGATCCTGCAGAAGGAGCCCGCGCCCGAGGAGCACCATGTCCCCATCATCTTTCTCACCCATCGGATACAGGAACGGGCCATGAACGACGCGATCGCACGCATCGAGGCGCTGCCCGCGATCAAGGGCGCCGTGACCCGCATCCGCCTCGAGACCCTGGAATGAGCTACCACGGGATCATCGAACGCTACCGCGAGCGCCTGCCGATCGCCGCGGGCACGCGCATCGTGAGCCTGGGCGAGGGCGACACCCCGCTCTTGCGACTGCATCACATCCCCGCCCTCCTCGGCAAGGACATCGCCCTGTACGTCAAATATGAAGGCCTCAATCCCACGGGCTCGTTCAAGGACCGCGGGATGACGATGGCGGTCACCAAGGCCGTCGAGGAAGGCAGCCGCGCCATCCTGTGCGCCTCCACCGGGAACACCTCCGCCTCCGCCGCGGCCTATGCCGCGCGCGCCGGGATCCGCGCCTTCGTGTTGATCCCGGAGGGCAAGATCGCGCTCGGCAAGCTCGCCCAGGCCGTCCTGCACAGGGCGCTGGTCATGCAGATCCAGGGGAACTTCGATGTCGGCATGCGTCTCGTCAAGGATGTCGCGGTTCGTCTGCCGGTGACGCTCGTCAACTCGGTCAACCCGTATCGCCTGGAGGGTCAGAAGACCGCGGCCTTCGAGGTGATCGAGGCGCTCGGCCGCGCACCCGACTTCCACTGCCTGCCGGTCGGAAACGCCGGCAACATCACCGCCTATTGGATGGGCTACCGGGAATACCACGGGCACGGCCTGGCCCGGAGCCTGCCCCGCCTATGTGGTTTTCAAGCGAGCGGCGCCGCACCCTTCGTGCGCGGCCACCTGATCGACCACCCGGAAACCGTGGCGACCGCGATCCGGATCGGCCACCCGCAATCCTGGGACCTGGCCTTTCAGGCGCAAGCCGAGTCCGGCGGTTGGTTCGATGAGCTGTCCGACCCCGAGATCCTGGCGGCCCAAAGGCTTCTTGCCGAGCAGGAAGGGATCTTCTGCGAGCCCGCCTCCGCGGCCTCGCTCGCCGGTGCGATGCGGGACGTGCAACGCGGCAAGATCCCCCACGGAAGCCTGGTCGTCTGCACCTTGACCGGCCACGGCCTCAAGGACCCCGACATCGCGATCGCGCAGTCGTCGGCCCCGCCCTTGAAGATCGAGGCACGCCTAGCGGAGGTGGAACGGGTGATCGCGGAGGAGATCGGGCGATAGGAAAAGCGCAGGCCGTCGCTCAAGATAGGGAGCTCCTGATTTCCCTCCCCTGCGATAGCGGGGGAGGGAGCCAGCGTAGCCCGGATGCAGCGAAGCGGGAACCGGGAAAACACGGTCGGCCAGCTCGCGAGCGATCGACAGGGGTGATCTCGACATCATAGCCTTTGGGCAGCGTAGCCACAGGCGTTCGCATCCGAGACGATGCGGCAGGCGTAGACGTCCCTGCCCACGACGTTTTGATTTCGGAATAGTCGGGTGTAAGACTTGTCTGAGACGAGATTAGTTTCTACGGAGGGCAAGACGGTGGATGAAAACATGCTGTTGCAGCGGATTACGGTCGACCCAACAATTTTCGGCGGCAAGCCGATCATTCGCGGATATCGGTTGGCGGTTGAGCATGTCCTGGGCATGCTAGCCGCGGGAGATACGGCGGAAACCATCTTGGAAGGTTACCCGTGGATGGAGAAGGAAGACATCCTAGCGTGCCTGACCTATGCGCATCGGCTGGTGGGTCATGAGCGTGTCGAACCTCTGATCGTTGAACCAGCCGAGTGAGGATACTGCTAGACTCGTGTGTCTGGGGCGGCGCCCGCGAGACTTTGGAGGATGCAGGGCACGACGTCGTCTGGAGCGGAGATTGGAAGCAAGACCCCGGCGATTCGGAAATTTTAGCGATCGCCCATCGTGAGGGGCGTATCCTCGTGACATTGGACAAGGATTTTGGCGAACTTGCGTTGGTGTACCGGGTCCCTCACTGCGGCATTTTGCGCTTGGTGAATTTTCCTGCCAGGCAGCAGGCGATCGCATGCCTCAAAGTGCTTGAATTGCACGGTGACGAATTGCGGCAACGGGCGATAATCACGGCAGAACCAGGGCGCTTGAGGATCCGTCTGGCAGAAAGCGGGGCACAATAAGGAAGAATGGTTATGATCCAAGTCGTTATGCGAAATGTCGAGACGCTTATTAACGGCAAAGAACCGGCGATATTTGTCCAGCAATAATGTGTGGTTTTGTCTGAGAGGCAAGAAGCATCACGTCTATTGTCCTGTCATTGAAACCGTCCTTGCCGATACAACCGCAGACTTATGTTTCAGTCCGCTGGTGGAATTGGAGTGCCTGGGTCCTCCACGCGATAGATCACGATACAGGTGTCGAGATAAAGCAGCATGGTCAATCCCAGGCATTGCGCTCTGCTTGTATCTGAGCTTCGATTGCTCGGCCGTCAGCCGCATGGCGTCGGGTAAGCGGTTCTGCCGCAAGAAAGCCAGTACGCTGGCGGCGTTGCCTTGTCCAGGGTGCTCACTCGACTCCACGCGTTCCAAAGCGTGATCAATACCTGATGGACGCCTTTCAAGTGAACGTCCTCGGTAAAGTGGATCTTTCCTTGTGGGTCGAGGGTCGCTTCCAAGGTTTGAAACATCATGGCTTCTCCACAGGGATTCAGGGATCTTACTCGCGATAACTTTTTGGGTTCGCACCTCCCGCAACCTGCACGGGCCGGTCATCGCCAGTCAACCAGAACCCACACGGCCAGTGCGGCCTCGGCGCGCTCGTTGGTGCTAACTTTGTCGGCGATTAAACTGACAGGTCTCATGAGATCAACGGCATCTACGGTGGTGATGTCAAGCTAGCGAAAGGACGGCGTTCGAACTGAAGCTCGCCTTTCCAAACGGCTTCGAAGTCCGCTAACCCAGGTTTAACAGGCTATCCCCCTTTTTCGTGACTTTCTGCGAATAAACTTCAATAGAATCAACGGACGGATCTGGAAATGCTGTTTGTAGTGCCATAATATTGTAGTAAGGTATTGATTTCCGCGCAGCTCCTGGTAGGCTGCAGGCATGTTCATCCGACGTACG
>JALZID010000183.1 GCA_030860485.1 Pseudomonadota bacterium
CGGGAACCAGCTCGCCTTCCTCGTCCACGCGGTCGGCGACCCCATCGCCGTTTTCATCGACGGAATCGGCGAAGATGAAGTCCTCGATGAGATTGGCGAAGGCCGAAACGCGCAAGGTCCAGCGCCCCTCGGATTTTCGCAGGGTGAGGTCGAGGTTATTGGCCGTCTCCGGATCGAGCGCCGTGTCGCCGCGCTCGAAGGTGGCGGTCGCGAGATGCGGGCCGTCGTTGTAAAGCTCTTCCAGGCTCGGGGCGCGCTGTGCGCGGGTCACCGAGAACCCCGCCGAGTAATCGTCCCCGAAGCTGCGCACTGCGCCTCCCGAGACACTGTAGATGTCGTGCTCGACATCCGGGCTGCCCGCATCGGCGTCATAGCGCGCGTTTTCGTAACGGGCGCCGGCCTCGAAGTGCCAGAGGTCCCAGTCGCGATCCTCGAACCAGAAGACCCCGACCGATCGGCCACCGACCGGGGGCGTCAGGGCCTCTTCGCCGATCGCTTCGAAGTCCTGGTGGCGGACCTGCACCCCGAGGGCGCCGCGGAACCCCCAAACGGGTTTGTGCAGGAGCTCGACGCGCCCCTCGTATTCGTCGTTCTGGAAATCCGTGCCGACCTCGCCGCTCGGCTCGATCTCCTGGTGCTCGTAGTCGTTGTGACCGAGCTTCATCTTCGCGCGGCTGAAACCGGGGGCCGGGTTCTCGACCTCGCCTTCGATGTCGTAACGGAGCTGGTCGAGATCGATCCGAACACCTGCCTCGTCGCCGCTGCCCGGCACCCCGTAGTTGCTCGCGTAGTGGCTGATGGCGAAGCCGAGGTGGCCCCGATCGCCGATATAGGAAGCGCCGCCGGCCTCGCTTTCCGTATCGACATCGCTATTGAACAATTCCCCGGGCTCCTCGCCCGGCTCGGGGTCGATGGATCCGAACCCGGGGATGTCATAGTCGGAGGTGCGGCGCTTCAAGCCATCGAAGTGCAGGGCCAGGTTGTCATAGCCCGCCTCAAAGGTGCCGCCCCCGGTGCGCTCGTTGGTGGCGGAATCGTAGCGAAACTCCGCCTCGAGGCTGGGCTTGTCCGGCACCTCCGTCGGGATGCGGTCGGTCACGATGTTGACGATCCCGCCGATGGCCCCGCTGCCGTAGAGCAGGGTAGCGGGTCCCTTCAAGATCTCGATCTGGCGCGCATGCAGGGGATCGATCCCGACCGCATGGTCCGGGCTCAGGTTCGAGACATCCATAGACCCGATACCGCTTTCCAGGATGCGCACACGCGATCCCCCTAGCCCTCGGATCACCGGCCGGCTGGCGCCCCGGCCGAAGTCGCTGGCGCTGATCCCAGGCTCACGCGCGAGCGTCTCGCCGATGGTGGGGGCCTGCCGCCGCCGAAGCGCCTCGCCCGTGAGCACCTCGACCGGCTGGGCGATGTGACCCGCTTCGGCCTCCAAGGGGGTGGCGGTGACCGTGATCGGCTCCAGGACCAGCGTCTCTTCGTCCAGTTTCTGTGGCTCTCCTTCCGCGCCCGTCGAAGGCGCAGCGCACGAGACTAGCGCCAAGCCGATAATCAGATGTCTCTGTCGCATGATTTCTCTCCAAGAAGTTTATGTCGAACGCGCGTGCCACGGCCCGAGGCCCGGCCCAGGGCGCGTCGATCGAGAACAGACTTAGAAAACTAGGCTTGGAGAGCGGCGGGCGGTGCGCGCGCCAGGAAGGGAACGACGGTAACAACGGCGGCGGCAATGCGAGGTTTCTCGGCCGCCAGGCTAGGGCTTCGAGGTAATGTTTCTAGCGCGCAGCCGGACGGTAGACCCTGCCCGAGCTGATCGGCGGCATGGCATAGAAGACAAGGTACGTGGGGCCGGTCTTGCGCCAGATCGATTGTATGCTCGAGCGCATGCCCTAACATCCCAACCTGAGCGATGAGCAGCCCCAGGGTGATGATGAAGATGCGCCGCCGCAAGCGGAGCTTAAGATTCGCGCCGATTGTCATGACCATCGTTCCGACATCTTGCGTGGAAAGCAGCGGCTTGCCTAGCCTGAATCTACCGCCTCCGCGCACGCAATTACTTTTCGTGCTTCTATTGACGCCAGGGAGCGGAAACAGGTTCTGTTCGCCTCATCGCATGCAGGCTCAGTGGGCAAGTCTGCGCTGAGCGAAGGAGTACGTGCAGTCGGTGCAGATCCATGGTCACAAGCGGGCAAGGCTTCTATACTGCCCACGGTCATAAATCGCCTCCTCAGGTCCCGTCTCTCTCGGGGCTGTAGCTTGCCCATAACATGTGCTGGACACAGCGCTCGCCGTGTCGTAGACTCGCGGCATGGTTACGATGGGCGGACGCACGTTCTCGCAGGAGATCCTGACTCGGATCGCCGAGGCCGTGTCGG
>JALZID010000184.1 GCA_030860485.1 Pseudomonadota bacterium
TGCGACGCAGACCGTCCTCGCGCGCTTTCGGCTCGCGAGCTACCTGCCGGATGTCTACATCGAGATCCCCGGCAATGTCTGCGCCTTCCACGAGTTCCACCGCGCCCGCGAGTTGATCGAGATCGGCCGCACCAGGGCCGCCGAGGCCCTCGAGCGGTTGCCGAAACGTGCGCCCCGGGATGACGTGACCCCGCTGTAGTAGCTCTCAAGGCTAACCGCCATGCATGGCCGGGAATATTCGCGGAGGACAGAGCAACCGGGCGGCAGGCCCGATGATGAGATGCGCTTCCTTCGAACCTGTGACGGGGCCCGTATCGCCTACTGGGTTTCGACACCGACGTCGCTGCAGGGGGCGCTCGTGCTGCTGCACGGCGCCGCGAGCAACCACACGCGCTGGTCTGAGCTCTGCCGCACCACGGCGCTGCGCGAGAATTGGGCGCTGCTGCGGCCCGATCTGCGCGGCCAGGGCGCGTCGCTGTATCGCGGCCGGATCGGCATGGGCGAATGGTGCGCCGACCTCGCCGCGCTGCTGGACGCCGAGAGTCTTTCCAGGGCTGTCATCGCGGGCCATTGCCTGGGGGCCAATCTCGCGCTGCGGTTTGCCGCACGCTTTCCGGCCAGGACGGCCGGGCTCGTGTTGATCGAGCCGATGCTGCCCGAGGCGCTCGCCGGAACGATGCGCTCGATCCGTCGATTGCGGCCGGCACTCTGCGGGCTGGTCGCACTAACTCGAAGCTTCAATGCATTGGGATTACGACGCCGGCGCCTCGAGCCGCTCGATCTCGAGCGGCTCGACCGCGAGACGCGGCGGGCGGCCTCCGGACGTAATAGAAACGCCAGGGGTCCGGAAGACGAAGGGCGGCTCGCGAAATACGCCTCGCCGCTCTTCGATCTGCGCACCACCGCGACCGGCGCCTACTTGCAGGCGTTGCTCGCGGTGACCGAGGAGCTGCCCGCACCGGATACGCTCGCGACGCGCGTCCTCGCACTCCTTTCCGAGCGCAGCACATTCACCGATCCGGCGGCGACCAAGGCCTTCCTGGAGAGACTGCCCGATTGCGAGATCGTCACTGTACCGGCGCGCCACTGGATCCCGACCGAGCAGCCGCAGGCGATGCGCGCCGCGATCGAGGACTGGCTGCGGCGCTGGTTCTGCGCATAACAAGATCTAGCCCCTACATGCGCAGCGTCCGCCTCCTGCCAGCGCCATCGTTGAGGTGGTAGCCTACAGCAGCCGCGCCGCGACCTTCAGATCATCGACGAATTGTGCTAACTCCCGGCGCCGATCGGCCTCGGTCTGCTGGCGCAGGATCGAAGAGGGATGAACCGTCGCTATTGCATGTTTCGCAAGTGGCGTTGGCAGAGCCTGGCCGCGTTGACGCGTGACTTTGAAGTCGCGACCGAGCAGCGCCTGAGCGGCGGTGGCCCCGAGACACACCAACACTTCCGGCTCGATGAGCTCGATCTCTTTCTCGAGCCACGGTATACAAGCGGCGATCTCGCGCGCACTCGGCTTCTTGTGGAGCCGGCGCTTGCCCTGTAGCGTCCACTTGAAATGCTTGACCACATTGGTCACGTAGGCGTCGGCTCGGTCAATACCCGCGGCGCAGAGCCCTTCATCCAGCACCCGCCCCGCGGGACCCACGAACGGCGCACCTTGCAAGTCCTCATCATTTCCCGGCTGCTCTCCAACGAGGATCATGCGCGCAGAGCGCGGTCCCACGCCGAAGACGGTCCGAGTTGCATCCTTGTATAAGGGACAGCCCTGACATGCCCGAGCCGCCTCGCGCAGCGACGCCATCGAGATCCGATCGGGCAGGAACTGTCGCGCGCTCACGCCGGTCTGATTGCGTTCGACCATGCTGTTTGTAGACAGCCCACCCGCGATGTTCGTTCCCCTGCATGTCAAAAGCGAATTCTCTCCCGGACATAGCGCTGCCGCCGTGGAAGAGCTAATGCACCGTGCGGGAATGTTTGGAATTCCGGCCATGGCGCTCACTGATGTCGAGAACCTTTATGGTCAGGTCCGGTTCCACCGCGCCGCGCGGTCCTACGGGATTAAGCCTATCACCGGCGTGGAGCTGCGGGCCCAATATCAAGCGGGCACGCTAGGATGCAAATCTGGGCGATTGGTCTTGCTCGCCCGCGATCGATTGGGCTACGAGAGCCTCTGTCGGATCATTACCCGCCGTCGCAGCGCCGTTCGCCAGAGGGGGTACGACCCGCTCGATTGCCTCAAAGCCGAGCCGAGCGGGATGTTTTTCTTGAGCGATGATGCCTCGCTGATCGAAGCGCTGCTCCAAGTTGGCGTCGCCGCCACAGATATACGCTTCCTGCTCGTTCGGCCGGGTAATATTTCTCATGATATTTGGGTGCCACCACGCGGGGTTCGCACGGTCGCGGATCCGGATATAGTCATGGCCGGCCCCGCCGACCGGGACCTGCATTTGCTGAGGATGACTATCTGCCGCCGTCAAGAAATCTCGGAGCTAAACGACGCGGAGCCATGCAGCCTGGCTCCGCCGCTAGAGCTCCGCGCGCTGTACCGCGATGTGCCGGAGGCGCTCACGGAAACGCTGGACGTGGCGGAGGAATGCAACTTTGATCTCGGCGACGCGCCTCCGGTTTTGCCCTCCTTCGAGTTGCCGGCCGGCGAGACAGCAGAGGCACGGCTCGCAGCCATGTGCTGGACGCGCCTTCGGGCTGCGCAACATACTGGGCGGTGTCGGGGGCCGCGATACGAAGAACGCCTGCGCCAGGAGCTCTCGGTCGTTGAACGCTTGGGCTATGCCGGTTATTTCCTGATCATGGCGGAGATTGCCGACCACGCTCGGCAGCTCGACATCGCCGTTGCGGGACGCGGCTCGGCGGCTGGATCGCTCATGGCGCATCTCTTAGCTCTCACCGCAGTAGACCCGATCGAGCGCGGGCTGTACTTCGAGCGGTTTCTGAACCCGGCAAGGAAAGAGCTTCCCGACATCGATCTCGATGTCGCCTCCGACCGGCGGGATGCGCTCATCGACTGGGTTTACACCCGCTTCGGAGAGGAGCGGGTGGCGATGGTATCGGCGCATCAGACAATGCGGCGGCGCGGGGCATTTCGCGCAGGCCTTAAGGCACTCGGCATGCGGCCGGCCGAGGTCGATCGGTTCTGTCAGCGGATGCCAGCGGACGAGCTTGAAGAGGAGCTGCTGCCGCTGCATCTGCTGCCGGGCCGCTATCGCGCCGCCGTGCCGTTGATCGGGCGGCTGGTGGGCAGGTTCCAACATCTATCCGTCCATCCCGGTGGGGTGGTCATCGCCGAGCCGCCCATCGATAGCCAGGTGCCGCTCGAACGGGCGCCGAAGGGAGTGCGCGTGACGCAGTTCGACAAGCGCGGGCTCGCGGCGATCGGGCTCGTGAAGTTCGATCTGCTCGGCAATCGGGCGTTAACTGCGATCGCCGAAATCAGACGGCGTGTAGGGGCACCGCTGGTGGCATCTGATGCCGATCCGGCGACACTCGAAACCGTGCGTGCCGCTCGCACTGTCGGATGTTTTCAGATCGAGACGCCGGCACTGCGGGCAACGCTGCGCAGGCTGCCGGTGCGGGGGATCGCAGACCTCATAGGCGCGCTTGCCATCGTGCGCCCTGGCCCCGCTGCGGGTGAGGCGAAGGCCGCCTATCTCCGGCGCGCGAATGGAACCGAGGCGCCCCAAGCCCCGCATCCGCGCCTCGCGGCGCTCTTGCGTGAAACGCACGGCATGATGCTCTACGAAGAAGACCTTATGGCGTCCATCGCCGCGATGACGGGAAGCTCGCTCGAGGCCGCAGACGATCTGCGTGCCGCGATTGTGCGGGCCGATAATGCTGCTACCCTCGCCGGCCTCGAGCGCGACTTCGTCGCCGCATCCGTACAGAGCGGCGTAATGGCAAGCGAAGCGCTCGCGGTGTGGCTTGTACTCGCGCGCTTCGCCGCCTACTCGTTCAACAAAGCGCATGCCGCGAGCTATGCCGAGCTCGCGTGGCAGTCGGCCTACCTAAAGACCCACTATCCGGTGGAGTTTGCCGCTGCCGTGCTCAACAGCTACGGAGGTCATTATCCGCTGCGGACGGTGGCGGGGGAGCTCGCGCGTTGCGGGGTGCGGCTGCTCGCCCCACACGTGAACTTCTCGGAGACGGCGTGCACCGCGGAGGCCGGCGCAGTGCGTGTGGGCCTGAGCGCGGTGAAGCGTCTCACGGCCAAGAGCCGGAGACTGATACTCGATCGAGGGCCGTTCACCAGTCTGGCTGATCTGCTGGCCCGTGTCGCGATCAGTCACCGCGAGCTTGAGGCGCTGGTCCTCTGCGGCGCCTGTGATGCCCTCGCGCCGCTGGCCGAAGAGCTTTATCCGTTCGCACACCAAGACGTGCTGGAACGGCTGCGCGAGGAGCGCTCGGCAGGCGTGCTCGAGGGGTTCGTGTCCCGACGAGCATATGGCGCACGCGCGAAGGCCTATCGGTCGTTGGTGCGGATCCGAAACGAGCTAAGGTTCTTGGAGATGCATCTGACTGACCATCCGATGCATGTGCTACGCGATGAGGCGGCAAGAGTTGGGTGCATCACGACCGCGGAGCTGGCTGCGCGGCGCGGCGCTAAGGTGCGCATCGCCGGATTGGTGGCGGCGGCGCGGCGGCTCGTGACGCGCGGTGGCCGTATCATGCAGTTCGTCACCTTGGAGGACGAGCACGGTCTGGTCGAGACAGTGCTGTTTCCGGACGTGTACGCATCGCTTCAGGATCCGGTGACCACTCCGGGACCGTTCATCTTTGGCGGGCGGGTGGAGGATGGCGAGGCGCAACTCCATGTCTCCGAAGTGATCCCGTTCTATCTGCGCGCCCGGCCCGAGTAAGTATCTCGGCTGGCTTCGCCCCTCATCCTTCACCCCTCCGCCCCTCCTCCACCGCGTGGCCGCCCTGCGTTCGTTGGCGCCACACCTCGATCAGCGCGACCGTTACCGCGAGCACGACCGGGCCGAGGATTAGGCCTGAGCCGCCGAAAACGATGAGCCCGCCAACGATCGCGAAGAACACCGGCAGCGTGTGCAAGCGCAGCTTGCTTCCGACCAGAACCGGATAGAGGAGATTGTCGATCAGCGAAACGACGACACTCCCCCAAATTGCCAGAATCAGCGCTTTTCCCCAGTCGCCGCCAAGCGCGAGAAAGCCTGCTGCCGGCAACCAGATCACAAAGGCCCCAAGCACGGGAACAGTAGAAAGGACCGCCATCACCGCCCCCCACAAAACCGGCGCGGGCAACCCGAGCAGCCAAAACATGGCTCCGCCGAGAACTCCCTGCACCACCGCGACCACGAGGGTGCCAAAGACCGTACCGCGGATCGTCTCCGAGACCCGTTTGAACACACGCGCGGTTTCGCGCTCGGTCAGCGGCAACAACGAACGCACGAGCGCGAGCGATTGGTCGCGGTCTCGCAGAAAATAAAATAGCACGAGAAAAGTGATGAGCAGCTGCATCGCCGTCCATACCGAAGTTGTGACGACTCCGGGAATGCGCGCGCCGACTGCCTTCACCGCTTCCTCGACTTCGCTTTTGACGTCGACCCGTTCCTCGATCCAGATCAGGACCGGCGCCAGCGCGCGCCTTTTCTCGATCGCGCTTCTCCATCGTTCGCCCGTAGCTTCCTCCCGCACCACCTGAACCGCATCCGCCGCTTCGCGCCCGATCTGCCGCGCGAGGAACAGCGCCGGAGCGACCACGATGACCGCAACAATCGCGCAGCTGAGGAGAGCACCGGCATCGCGGCCTTTCATTCTGTTTGCGATCGCGCGGTGCAAGGGATACGAGATAACCGCGAGCGCGAGCGCCCACGCGAGCGCCGGGAAAAACGGCTTCGCCAGGAGATAACAAAGATAAAGCGCGAGCACGGTGAAAACGACTAGGATGAAAGCGAGCGTCCTTTCACGCGTCATCCATCCCGATTCAGTGCCGGGAACAGTGGTCATCGTAACTTTTTGTTTTTTCGCTGACCGTTGGTCAGCGTGAACGAGCGGTCCGTTCAATCAAATTGGCTGGTAAACTCCGAAGGCTTCGATCAGCAGGCGAGCGCGAAAACAAGAACGTCGTCGCTTTGCTTGCAGCCAACAACGAATTGCCGCCGGCTGCGACCGCGATGTATTGCACGCCGTGGACTAACGTCATTTTTCGTGAAGAGCCACAGTACTGGTGGGCTCGTGAGCTGTCAAGCATACGGGTCGTCGCCCTGGAATCAGGGTATTTTCGGGCCCCTCATCGGCCCGAGACGCTGTGTTTCGAAGCGTTTTGGCGTCTCGGGCGGCCAAGGCACGAGTTCCGAATGTCAACTATCGCCAGAGCGGCAGCCCTCGTGATCTGCGGGCTCTAGTGTCCGCGCGACCAAGGGATGAGGTCGGGACGCCGCCGTACCACCGCTGCCGTACGGACGGGTGATGACCTCCAGCAGGTGGCCGTTCGGGTCGTCGAAGTAGAGCCCGCGGCCATCGTCCCAGCCGTTGATCTGGTCGCGCTCGTGGCGGCCTGGGTCGGCCCAGTACGAGAGGCGCCGTTCACGGATCCGCTCGAAGATCTCGTCGAATTCGATCTCGCTCACCAGGAAGGCGTAGTGCTGAGACGTGATCTCGCCGTCGGCTTCGATATAGTCGAGCGAGGTATCGCCCACGCGCACCACCGCAAACGGGCCGAACAGCGAGGGCGCCGGGAGGCCCAGGATCTCAGTCAAGAACATAGCCGCCGTATCTTTGTCGTGCGCGGCGACGATTATGTGATTCAATCGGACGGCCATGATCGTGATCCTTTTTGTGGTGAGAGCTATCGCGTCACGCGCGGAAAGAGCGCGAGGTGCGAATAGCCGTTTGGCTTGGGATTGTACAATCCCGGCGGATTGACAAATCGCAATCCGCTTTCGATGTCCTTGTGTGGATTATCCGTGACATTGTCGTATGCTTTGTTACTTAAGCGATTTGTCTATCGAAACCACGTGCGCGGTTCCCGGCGGCCCTCGCGTCTGGGATAATAAGGACACCTCGACCATAGTACGTTTCTCTTGTGACCTTATGGCACGTTTTGTTCTAGAGGCATAGCAACGCATGTGCCGCGTACGAGTCGAAGCAGTCAACGAATGCTCTTCTCGGTGCAACGCGGTGAAACGGCGGTTTATCTTTTGAGTTCCAGGGCTTCTGCGGTATGCGAGTAGGGGGGGGGCCGGTCGGTAAGAGTTACAAAAGGGGCGGGTAATTCTTACAGGTCTTGCGTCGATATGGCTTTGCAAAGAAGGTCTGTTCTTGCACGCCGATGGATGGAGCAAATATTCGTCACGGCGTCCGCTACCAATGTAACGTAATGGAGGTGTTACCATGGCTGAGACGGTTAGCGATTTCATGGTACAGCGGCTGTATGAGTGGGGGGTCCATCGGATCTATGGTTACCCGGGCGATGGCATCAACGGCATCATGGGCGCCTTGGCGCGCGCCCAGGATAAGATCGAGTTTATCCAGGTTCGGCACGAGGAGATGGCGGCCTTCATGGCCTGCGGCCATGCGAAGTTTACGGGGGAGGTCGGGATCTGCCTCGCGACCTCGGGTCCCGGCGCCATTCATCTGCTCAACGGCCTCTACGATGCGAAGCTCGACCACCAGCCGGTGGTTGCGATCGTCGGCCAGCAGAGGCGCGCCGCGCTCGGGGGTGATTATCAGCAGGAGGTGGATCTCACCGCGCTGTTCAAGGACGTGGCACACGAGTATGTGCACGTGGTGACGACGGCGGCGCAGATGCGGCACTTGGTCGATCGAGCGCTGCGGATCGCGAAGGCAGAGCGTACCGTGACCTGTATCGTGGTGCCAAACGATGTGCAAGAGCTCGATGCGGTGGGAAAGCCACCACGCGAGCACGGGACTATCCACTCGGGTATCGGCTACACGCCCCCGAGCATCGTCCCCGCCCCGGCTGACCTCAAGCGTGCAGCGGACGTGCTCAACGCCGGGAATAAGATCGCGATGCTGATCGGTGCGGGTGCGCTGCATGCGGGAGACGAAGTCGTCGAGGTTGCTGAGCTTCTCGGCGCCGGCGTCGCGAAGGCGCTGCTGGGCAAGGCCGCGCTCCCCGATGACCTTCCTTTCGTTACGGGTGCCATTGGGCTGTTGGGCACTCGCCCGAGCTGGGAGATGATGAACGACTGCGATACGCTGCTCATGGTCGGGTCGAACTTTCCGTACTCGGAATTTCTCCCCCCCGAGGGCCAAGCGCGCGGCGTGCAGATCGACATCGACGGGCGAATGCTCTCGATCCGCTACCCGATGGAGGTAAGCCTCGTCGGCGATAGTAAGGAGACCTTGCGAGCCCTCATCCCGCAGCTTCGACGCAAGCAGGACCGCGGGTTTCGCGAGCATATTGAGGACAACGTCGCCGAATGGTGGAAGACCCTCGAGGAGCGGGCGATGAACTCGGCCGATCCCATCAATCCGCAACGAGTCTTCTGGGAGCTTTCCCCGCGCCTGCCCGACGATTGCATCATCACCTCGGATTCGGGCTCGGCGGCCAACTGGTATGCGCGCGATCTCAAGATGCGCTCGGGGATGATGGCCTCGCTCTCGGGCGGGCTCGCGACCATGGGGCCCGGCGTCCCTTACGCCATCGCCGCCAAATTTGCCTATCCCGAGCGCACCGTGATCGCCTTGGTCGGGGATGGAGCGATGCAGATGAATGGCAACAGCGAGCTCATCACGGCGGTCAAGTACTGGAAACGGTGGAGTAACCCGAAGCTCATCGTCTGCGTGTTGAACAACCGCGACCTCAATCAGGTGACCTGGGAGCAGCGCGTGATGCAAGGCGATCCCAAGTTCGAGGCCTCGCAGGATGTGCCGGATTTCCCCTATGCGCGTTATGCAGAGCTCATCGGATTTACCGGCATCCGGGTCGAGACCCCTGAGGCCATTGGCCCTGCGTGGGACCAGGCATTGGCCTCCGATCGGCCCGTGGTGCTCGAGGCCATCACCGATCCCAACGTCCCGCCGCTGCCCCCGCATATCACGCTTGAGCAGGCCAAAGCGTATGTCTCAGCGCTGCTCAAGGGCGACCCCGACGCCCTGGGCATCATCAAGCAATCCTTCCGCGAGGTGTTTCCTTGATGAAGATAAAGGCGGACTGGGAAGGAGCCTAGCACAGCGCAATAAAGGCCAAGCTCGAAAAGGACCACCCGCGGCATCTCGAATACTTTCATGACCATGTGCGGATCGAGGGCATGTTGTTCGATGGCGTACGGGTCCCCCTGCAGGGCAGGCTGTATCCCGATTCGTCGCGGCCCGGATTAGGCTTGGAGCTCAAGCGCGTGGATGCCGAGCGTTACGCAGTGTAGTCGATGAAGCCAAGACCTCATACAGGATTGAACGTCAATGCGGTGCCCTCGCCTCTGAGCTCCGTGCACGCATCGAGGGCGAGGTGCGGTTCGATGCTGGCAGTCGTGCCCTCTATGCGACCGATGCCTCGAACTACCGCCAGGTGCCGATCGGCATTGTCGTCCCGCGGACCATAGACGAAGTAGTGGAGACGATCGCCCTTTGCCGAAAGCACGGTGCCCCAGTTCTCTCGCGCGGAGGCGGCACCAGCCTCTGCGGCCAATGCTGCAACGTCGCGGTGATCATGGACATGTCGAAATATCTGCGCCAGATCCTCGCGCTCGATCCCGATCGAAGGCTCGCGCGGCTCGAGCCGGGCACCGTGCTCGATGATCTTCGCCGCGCGCCGAACGACACCGCCTCACCTTTGCCCCGGACCCGGCCACGCACACTCACAATACCCTGGGCGGGATGCTCGGCAACAACTCCTGCGGTCCGCACTCGGTCATGGGTGGCCTGACCTCCGATAACGTCGAGGAACTCGAGGTCCTCACCTATGATGGGCTGCGTCCGCGCGTCGGGGCAACCTCCGACGAGGAGCTCAACGGCATCGTCGCGGAAGGCGGTCGGCGCGGGGAGATCTACCAAAGGCTGAAGCAGCTGCGCGACCGCTACGCAGATCCAATACGGCAGCGCATCCCGAAGATCCCGCGCCGGGTCTCGGGCTATGCCCTCGATGAGCTCCTGCCCGAGAACGGCTTCAACGTCGCGCGCGCCCTGGTGGGCACCGAAGGCAGCTGCGTGGTGATCCTGGAGGCCACGGTGCGGCTCGTCTACAGTGCGGCCGCGCGCGCGCTCTTGGTGCTCGGCTATCCTGATGTCTACACGGCCGGTGATCACGTGGCCGAGATCATGGCCTATCGCCCCACCGCGCTCGAAGGGATCGACGACCGGCTGGTCGATGATATGACCGCGATGGATGTCCATCCTCGCGGCGTGAAGCTCTTGCCCGATGGTGGGGGCTGGCTCTTGGTCGAGTTCGGCGGTGAGACTCGGGAGGAGGCCGCCGACCACGCCTGCCGCGCGATGGATGCCCTGAAGAAACAAGGGCAGCCCGCCCTCGATGAAGCGATTCGAAGACCCCGCAGAGATGCGGCTCATCTGGAAGGTGCGGGAATCGGGCCTGGGTGCGACCGCCCATGTGCCGAACAGGCCGATCACCTGGGAGGGCTGGGAAGACTCGGCCGTGCCGCCCGAGAAGCTCGGCGCTATTCTGCGCGAGCTACGTGCGCTCTTCGACCGTTACGGTTACGAGTGCGATCTTTACGGCCACTTCGGTCAAGGCTGCGTACACACCCGCATCGATTTCGACCTGGAGACGGCCGAGGGCATCAAGACCTTTCGCGCCTTTCTCGATGAAGCGGTGGAGCTCGTGGTTCGCTATGGTGGCTCGATCTCCGGCGAGCACGGCGATGGGGTATCCAAGGCCGAGCTGTTTGCCGAAGATGTACGGGCCGGAGCTGATCGAGGCGTTCCGTCAGTTCAGGCGATCTGGGACCCCGAGCGGAAGATGAATCCCGGCAAGGTGGTCGATCCCGATCCGATCACGACCCATCTGCGCTTAGGTACGCAATACAACCCAGCGCAGCTAGCGACGCATTTCAAGTTCCCGCAGGATAACGGCAATTTCGCTCGCGTCAGCCTGCGCTGCGTCGGGGTAGGCGCGAGGGCGGCGGCACCATGTGCCCGAGCTATATGGCGACGCGGGAAGAGAAACATTCGACGCGCGGGCGAGCGCGGCTGCTCTTCGAGATGCTCGGGGGCGAGGTGATCACTGGAAGAGCGAGGAGGTACGGGAGGCCCTGCACCTATGCCTGTCCTGTAAGGGCTGCAAAAGCGACTGCCCGGTGCAGGTCGATATGGCGACCTACAAGGCCGAGTTCATGTCGCATTACTACGATGGACGCATTCGCCCGCGCCAAGCGTATGTTTTCGGGCTCATCGATGTCTGGTCACGGCTCGCAGCCAAGATGCCCGCGCTCGCCAATTTCCTCACCCATGGGCCGGGATTCAGCGCCCTCGCCAAGGCAGTGGTCGGGATCCCCAAACAGCGCCAGATCCCGCAGATCGCAGCGGAGTCCTTCACCCTGACTTTCGCGCCGGCCGCTGCGCACAAGGGCGATCGGCCTCAAGTCATCTTGTGGCCGGATACCTTCAACAATTACTACCACCCCTACACCTTCGCGGCGGCAGCCGAGGTGCTCGATGCGGCAGGATTTTGCGTCCGCATGCCCCAGCGGCCCTTATGCTGCGGGCGTCCCCTGTATGAATTCGGCATGCTCGGTCTGGCCAAACGCAGGATTTCGCGTATCCTCGAAGCGCTGCGTAACGAGATCCGAGCCGGGGTTCCCGTGGTGGTGCTCGAGCCGGCCTGCGCGAGCGTGTTCCGCGACGAATTGCTGAATCTGTTTCCGGCCAACGAGGACGCCAAACGGCTTTCCAGCCAAACATTGTTATTATGCGAATTTCTGGCGCAGAAGGCGCCCGACTTTGTGCCGCCACAGCTTCCGCGAAAGGCTCTGGTGCACGGACACTGTCATCACAAGAACATCCTGAACATGAGCGGGGAGCAGCATCTGCTCGACAAGCTCGGGCTTGACTACGAGGTCCTCGACTCCGGTTGCTGCGGGATGGCGGGCTCGTTCGGCTTCGAGAAGGACAAGCACGCGATCTCGATGGCCTGCGCCGAACGGGTTTTGCTGCCCGCCGTGAGACAGGCGGCGGAAGATACCTTGATCATCGCCGATGGATTCAGTTGCCGCGAGCAGATCGCGCAGTGCACGGAGCGCCGCGCCACGCATATCGCCGAGATCATGCAGTTGGCGCTGCGGCAGGAGCGCACGACTTCAGCACGTGCGGTGCACCAGCAATGCGGGTAGGCCGTTCCAGGCGATCGCGACTAAGGCGAGCACCGCGAGGCCCAGCGTGAGACGCTGCAAGAATCGGGAGGTCGATGGGCCTTGCTCGGCGCCTCGCACAGCGCTGATCAGCACCGCGCCGGTCATGGCGGACGCGATCGCCGTGGCGACGCCGACGGCAAGCGGCACCACGCCGATCCCGAACAATATGGCATCATCGAACCCGCGCGCGCAGGCGAGGGCCGCGAAGACATAGATGAACAGGAAATCCGCCCCCCAGATCAAGAGACCAGCGCTGATAAAAAACAAGGTCGGGGCAAAGCGCTGAGCCACCGCCGTATTCCAGTTCCCGTAGAATTACCCCGCCAATCGTGGGAACAATTCCACGACAGCGATCCCTGCTATTCCTTGAGCGGCCATGTAGTGCCAGAAGATCCGCGTGTTGTCGAAAGTCACGCGCCGAGTCGCATCGAGTCGTGAGGCCCATGATCGAGCTAGGGTAAAGAGCGTCATCACGGCAAGCACCGCGACATGTAGTCCTTGGTAGGCGATGATGGCATAGACGAGCGCGCCATAGGCGTGCTGGTCAGGCCGTAAGTCGGTTTGCCACTGCCCATAGAGACTCGTCCCGAAGGCAACGAACATGAGCATGAGCGCGACGATGAGCGCGGCTTGCAAGATCATTTGCGCATACCGCGTTCTCGAGGAAAGAGCAGCGTTAGCGAGAGCGAGCGCAATGCTGCTGGCGAGCCAGAACAACGCTGCGGCGCCGGCTGAGCCCAACGGAGGCAGCGTGAAAGGAGCGGGTGGCCACGGGCCTTGGGTGCCGTTCCAGAGGTAGAAGTACGAGAACAAGAGCGCGGCGAAGACGGTGCCGTCGACCAGCATGAGCACCACCATCGCCCACCAGGAATGTGAAGCGGGGCCGGAGGCATAGACGGGCAGCCGGATCCCCCCGCCGATGGCAACGGGTGGGTAGGCCGGGCCGCGATCGGTATCCCACATCCAGCGCAGGATCGCCCCCGCCGCGATGAGGCCACCGATCGCGGCCGGAACGAGCAGCTTGACGGTCAGGAACAAGAAAAACGCCGTCGTTCCCATGGCCGCTACGAGCGGCAGCCAGCTCGGCCCGGGCAACAACAGGAGATATTGAGGGCGCGCGTCGATCGCGCTGGTTACGATGGTTTCGCGCTCGCCGGTGGCGCTCCCAGGCAAGTAATGCCGGCCGCTTTCAACCTCGTCTGCAAGCCCGGGGTTATCCCACAGCGGTTCTCGGCTCGTGACCAGTGGAATGCTGCGGCTCGCGTAGTTGTCGAGCGGCAGCCATTCCAGCGTGCTCGCGCGCCAGAGGTTTGCATTGACCTTGCCCGAGATCCGAACATGCAGTGCGATATCGATCAGAACGAGAAGGATCCCCGCGGCGAGAATGAAGGCGCCAAGGGTCGAAGCCAGGTTCATTCCGTCCCAGCCAAGCCCTTCCGGATAGGTATAGACGCGCCGCGGCATGCCGAGGAGCCCGGTGATGTGCATCGGAAAGAAAGCGACATTGAAGCCGATGAACATCAAGCCGCATGCCCAGCGGCCGAGCCGCTCCGAGAGGGGTCTGCCGCTCACCGTCGGCGCCCAGTAATAAAACGCGGCGAACAGGGGAAACACCATGCCGCCGATGAGCACATAGTGTAGATGCGCGACCACGAAATAGCTGTCGTGAGCTTGCCAGTCGAACGGCACCACGGCCAGCATCACCCCGGTGAGTCCGCCGAGCACGAAGATGGCGAAAAAGGCGAGGATGAACCACATCGGCGCCGACAGCCGCACCTTCCCGCGCCAGAGGGTGGCGATCCAGGAGAACACCTGAATGCCGCTCGGGATCGCGACCGCCATGCTGGCCGCGGAAAACAAACCCATCGAAAGCGGCCCGATCCCGACGGCGAACATATGATGTACCCACAGGCCGAAGCTCAGCGCGCCTACACCGAGCAGCGCGATGACGACCCAGCGGTAGCCGATGAGCGGGATCCCGGCCATGGTCGGGATGATCATCGACACCATGCCGGCGGCGGGCAGAAAGATGATGTAGACCTCTGGATGGCCGAATAGCCAGAAGAGATGCTGCCAGAGGACGGGATCGCCGCCCTTCTCGGCGATGAAAAACGGCCAGTGGAAGGCCCGTTCCAGCTCGAGCAACAGGGTGGCCAAGATCACCGGCGGGAAGCCGAAGACGATCATGGCGCCGACCACCAGCATCGCCCAGGCGTAGATCGGCATCTTGTCGAGCGACATGCCCGGCGCGCGCGTGCGCAAGATCCCCACCACCAGCTCGATGGCCCCGGCGATGGCGGAGATCTCGATGAAACCGATGCCGACCAGCCACCAATCGGCACCGCTCGACGGGGAGTATTCATAGCTCGTGAGTGGCGGATACATGAACCAGCCGCCGTCGGGCGCGGCGCCGAAGAACAGCGTGCAGAAGAAGATGAGACCCCCGATCGCGTAAGCCCAGAACGCATAGGCGGAGAGCTTCGGGAACGGCAGATCGCGCGCCGCGGTCATTCCCGGTAGCAGATAGACACCCATCGCCTCGACCACCGGCACCGCGAACAAGAACATCATCACCGTGCCGTGCATGGTGAAGACTTGATTGTAGGTCGCCGCCTCGAGCAGATCGTTGTCGGGCACCGCGAGCTGAGCGCGCATGAGCAAAGCCAGCGTTCCGCCGAGCGCGAGAAAGAGCAAGGCCGTGCCGATGTAGAAGAGGCCGACATAGGTGTTGTTGACGACCTTGAGAAACGCCCATCCCTTGGGCAGCTCCCAAACGCGCTCCAGCCGCTCGAGCTCATCCAGGGGTCGCGGCAGTGGATTGGGTAGCACAGTCACTTGAGGCTCTCCAGATACGCGGCGACGGCGCGCAGCTCTTGGCCGACGAAGACGCTCATCGAAGGCATGAGATTGCCGGGCTTGATGCGCTGGCTGTCGGCGATCCATCCGGCTAGCGTGCCGACATGATTATTCAGGGTTCCGGCCGCGAGCGAGCGGCGGTTGCCGACGTGAGTCAGGTCCGGCCCGTGCGGACCTTTGGCGCCGGTACCGCGGATCGTGTGACAGGCCCCGCATCCCTCGCGCAGGAATGCATCAAGGCCCCGCTGGAAGAAGGGATCCGCAGGCTCGATCGCCGGCGTCGCCTCATGCGCGAGCCAGCGCTGAAACGCTTGCTCGGGCTCGGCGATCACGTAGAAAGCCATCAACGCATGTTGAGCGCCGCAGTATTCGGCGCATTGACCGCGGAAGACGCCGGGCCGCGTGGCTTCGAGCGTGAGCCGATTCACCCGGCCCGGGATCATATCCATCTTCCCGGTGAGCGAGGGCACCCAAAAACTGTGAATGACATCCGCGGTGCTCAGCGCGATCTCGACGGGTCGGCCGACCGGGAGGTGGAGCTCGTTCGCTAACACGATCTCGCCCATGCCATTCGGCTGCCGGTAACGGACCTCCCACCACCAACGCTTGCCGACGATGCGGATGTCTGGTGAGCCGGCTGGCGGGGGAGAGGTCAACTCATTGCTGATGAAGAGTGTATAAGCAAGAAGCACCGAGAGCACCGCGACCGGAAAAATCAGCCCGCCGCCGATCACCCAGCGGCGCTTTGCGACTCGTTTGGGCGCCGACAACACGCCATAGAGCAGCAAGCCGATGACGAACAGGAAGATCACGCTTGCGCCGATCAAGAGCACCAGGCCGAGCCGCTCGATAGACTGCGCGGCCCCGCCCGCCGTATCGAGCGCCGATTGGACACCCTCCGCCGTTTCGAACGAGAAACGAACCACCGGAGCCGGAATGCCGGCCCACGCTTCCGGCAGGTCTGGCATCGCTAGCGAAGCCGATACAAATAGGCCGCCATGTCTTTTGCCTCTTGTTCCTCGACGCCCAGGTTCGGCATCGCGGTTTCGGGAGCGAGCGCCGGGGGATCTCGTATCCAGCGCTCCAGGATCTCTTTGCGGTTACTGAGTTTGCCGGCGATATAGACGCGATGACTGAAGGCATCGAGCGGCGGGCCGACGACACCGCGCGCGCCCCGTATACCCGGTATCGTGTGACAGACTCCACAGTCGTAACGCTCGATGGCCGCACGCCCCGCCTCGGGATCCGCGCCGGTGGAGCGAAGCGCATGCGAGAGATCCGCCGGATCGGCGCAGGCCGTCACCATAAGGACTATGCCAAGCGGGGTGACCCGTCGATTGATGAGTGTATCCATCGGGTTTCGTAGCCTGGAAGCACAGCGACATCCAGGTTATCGTTTTGTTTCCTATTCGAGGGTGAAGAGGTAGGCCGCCATATCGCGTGCATCGGACTCATTGACATCGAGATCCGGCATGGCTGTCGAGGGGCTCACGGCCTGCGGATCGCGGATCCATCGAATCATGTTTTCGGCGTTGTTGGGGATGATCCCTGCGAGGTATTTGCGGTTGGCTATGCCGTCCAAGGGTGGACCGACATGCGCATGCGCCCCGGTGACTCCGGGAATGCGATGGCAGGCCGCGCAAGCGTACTGGCGTAAGGCGGCGGGGCCGCGGAGCGGATCGGCTTTAGCGAGCGCCGCGCGAGGCACGCTATCCTGGCGTGGCCGGCGTGCCGGCTTCGCCTCCAGCAAACCGCATGGGCCGTTTATCGTCTCGTTCAATGTACGATAGTCCTTCGGCGCGAGCAGCGGCATTTGTTTGAGAAATGCCACGATTGCCCATAGCTCTTGATCCGCGAGCCGATAGCCCCACGCCGGCATGCCCGTCATCTTGATGCCGTACTTAGATACCCAATAAAGCTCGGCCGGCGGCCATTCGCGCGCGGTCTGCACCAAATTATTGGGCAGGGGCAGCAGACCTTTGCCAACGTCATCGCGCGCGACGCCTGGCGCGCCATGACACTGTACACAATGGTCTCGGTAACATCGGAACCCGTTCTCGACCAGTGCCGGATCCGACAGGGCCGGGACACTGATCGCCCCGGCACGTTGACGCACCGAGCTGCGCAAACCTGTGTCCAGTATCCAGTAGAGGAGCGCGCTGTGCTGGTTCGTCGCAGCGACGTCGTAAACACCTGAGTACAATACCGCGAAGCCCGCCAGACTCAAGGATCCCGCAGACGCCGCGAGGATCGCCAGCCACTTCTTCAGGCTTCTCGATAAACGACTCATCGTTGTCCATAATTAGCCGACGGTACACGCCTGGCTTGCCACTGCACTGTGGTCTTTTAATGGCTCGCGGTCGGCGAAGTACACCATGACTTCGATGCGTGCTTCCTCATCGCCTGCATTGAGCAGGCATATCGTTTCGTGGCTTTCGAGCTGGCGAGTGTCGCCGGTGCTTTGCGCGGGAATATAACCCTCGACGATCGCCCAACGCCTGCGGCCTATTCCACTGCTCATGGCATTCTCCTATAGGCTTTGCTAACCACCTTCGCGGAACGCGGGATACAACGCCATTCCGCCATCGACATAGAGGATAGCCCCGTTGATATAATCGGTCTCGTCGGAGGAGCCATACCGCGACCCGAGCGACATCCTCGACCTCGCCGATCCGCCCGTAGGGAATGAGACGCAGAAGCTCGGCTTCTGCGTGCTGCTTTTTCCACGCCTCCCTGTTGATGTCGGTCTTGATAGCGCCAGGGGCGATGGCATTGACACGGATCCGGTGTGGCGCAAGCTCTTGAGCCATGGTCTTCATCAACATGGCGATGCCGCTCTTCGACACCGCATAGTTGGCGTGCCCAGCCCAAGGAATGGTCTCATGCACCGAGGAGATACAGATGATCTTGCCGGCCGCGATCGAGCGCTCGGGCATCACTCCGCGACGCATGAACTCGCGGGCTGCCTCGCGCGCGCATAAAAAATAACCGGTGAGATTGACCGCGATCACCCGATTCCAATCTTCCAAGCTCATGTCGAGAAACGCGGAATCCTTCTGGATCCCGGCGTTGTTGACCAGGATATCGATGCTGCCCAGCGCCTCGATCGCCTCGTTGAACATGGCTTGCACTTGCACCTTGTCGCTCACATCGGCGCGGATAGCCAGCGCCTCGCCGCCTGCCCGCTCGATGTCGGCCACCACGCGCTGGGCGTTCTCGCTTACCACTCGCGTAGTTGATCACCACTGTCGCACCAGCGCCGGCCATTTGCCGCGCGATCTCTGCGCCGATGCCCGAGCTGGCACCGGTCACCAATGCGCGTTGCCTATCCAGTGGGCCACTCATAACCTTTATCTTTGAGGGCAGAGCTCAAACTATTGGATCCTTCCGTTGCATCTCCTGCCCGAGCGTTACCGCCGCTCTCGGTCGAAGCCGGTCCGCGACCCAACCCGATGCGGTCGGCTTCGGATCCCATGGTGCGGCTATAGGGTAACTCGATCCCGACTTGGGCGCGCCTGCGGCGAGGCACAATAAACCGGCGCTCATTTTCGGAGTGCAGGCGATGAAAATCCATGCGCAGGCCTGCCCCACCCCCACCGCCCAACGCGTGGCGCGGTAGAGATCGTCGTCAGTATATAGGTCCCAGCCAAAAGTTGTAGTAGAAAGGGTCGTCGGTCAGGCCTTTTCGACCTGAAAATCCCTTACGATCAATAGCTTCTACGTACGTTTAGCAAGAGAGATGCCACGGCTCTTGATGCCTTAAAGTCCAAAGGTGGCGTCTAGATGGCGCTGTTCGAGAATGCGGCTTGCCAGGATAAGTTGGTAAAGGTTGCCGAGTTCTTCGGTGTCGGTCTCTGCACTGAGGGAAGTCGCACCTTCGTCTATCCTCTGATATCCATGTGAAAATCGTCCTAAAGCGTTGCGTAATGTTTACAAAGGCTCCGGTAGTCCTTACCGAGGCGCGCTCCATAACGCGCTCCCGGAGACGCCCAGACCCGTCTATGTGGCTGAATTGGAGTCCGGACGTTCTCTATGGTACGGACCTTGCCGATCAACTGGAGCTCAGGTTAAGGCCTGAAGTCACAGTACGCCGGAGGGTGAGATGAGCGAGCAGCTTAACGTGAGGCAATGCAATAGGAAGGAAACATGAAACGTAAGAGTGCAGCGATCGCACTTATAAGCAGAGCATGCTAAACAGGCCTTAGAGCGCGCTGAAATGGCTCGAAAGGCGAAATCCGATAATCAATATTACCGAAGCGGGCTGAAGCGTGAGCCCACAGGAGGAAATGAAATGCAAGTAAAAGCCATCATGACCCCGGAAGTGGATCTCATCAATCCAGAGGCGAGCGTCCGAGCAGTGGCACAAAAGATGCGCGATGACGACGTCGGCGCGGTGCCCGTAGCGGAGAACGATAGGCTCGTTGGGATGGTGACCGACCGCGATATCGTGGTACGCGCCGTAGCGGAAGGTACGGACATGGGGAGCTATACGGCACGCCAAGTGATGTCGCCCAACGTCCTATACTGATTCGATGATCAGCCCCCTGAAGAGGTGCTGCGAAACATGAGCGAGAACCAAGTGCGGCGACTGCCGGTGTTAAATCGTGCCAAGCGGCTGGTAGGTATGGTTTCTCTGGGCGATCTGGCTCAGCATAGCCCTGCGGCGCTGGCGGGCGAAGCGCTCAAGGGGGTCTCTAGAACCGGTGCATAAACGGACCGATGGGGCCGTCGCATGGCAACATGTCAAGTGGTCAGACAATATGAGTGGCTACCAAGACAGACACCATGCCGGGCGGGTTCTCGCATCCGCCCTCATCAACTATGCGGGACGATCGGACGTCACCGTGCTCGGCCCTGCCCCGGGGCGGGGTTCCCGTCGCCTACGAGGTTGCCAGGCAACTGGGCACGCCCGTGGATGTCTTGGTCATCCGCAAGCTCGGAGTGCCAGGCCACGAGGAGCTGGCGATGGGCGCGCTCGCTTCAGGAGACGTGCGGGTAATGAACAAGGAGGTGGTCTCGGCGCTCGGTATTTCGCAGGGCGCCATCGCCGCAGCTGCGTCTGACCATCGCCGCAGCTGCGTCTGAGGAGAGCCGGGAGCTTGCGCGGCGCGAGCGCGCCTATCGCGGTAAGCCGCCCACCCTTCGACGTCTCGGGCAGGACCGTCATCCTGGTCGACGATGGGCTCGCGACCGGCTCGACGATGCGCGCGGCGGTGGCCGGCTTAAGGCAGCGCGGGCCGGGGCGCATCGTGGTCGGCGTACCGATCGCCGCGCCCTCGACCTGCGAGGAGCTCGCCTCCGAAGTGGACGACATCGTGTGTGCGGCGACTCCTGAGCCCTTCTACGCGATGGCGCTTTGGTATGCGGATTTCCCCCAGACGACGGACCAGGAGGTGCGGGAGCTGCTGGAGGCGGCTGCGCGCCACGGCCACCACGACCCGTGTGCCCCAGCATACCGCGGAGCATATTAACCAACGCATCCGAGAACAGACCGAAGCGAACATCGCCCGCTACGCCGCGGCCGGTCCTGAGGCGATCGATCGACGGCTCAAAGAGCTCGAACGCGAGTGGGATATGGAGCTCCGAGGCCAACGCCTCGACGCTCGCGCTCATCGGGGTTGTGCTCAGCGCGACGTGCTGCTCCCTGGCGTGGTGGCGGCCTTGCTGCTCCAGCACGCCATTCCAGTGCCGGTGCCCGTGTTCCGGCGCCTGGGTTTTCGCACCCAGACTGACATTGACTACGAGCGCTATGCGCTAAAAGCGCTGCGCGGGGACCTCTGCCCGGACCGCGCGGCGGCTGCTTTTGTTGGCCATGCAACGTTGACTCAAGTATGGAGGCCCAACCTATGAAATTATCCAGTAGTTATTGTGGGCCCCTGTTGTTTGGCGCTGTGGTGTTCGCCGGCACCGGCGCCTGCGCTATTTCCCCCACCTCGCCCTCGCCTACCGCAGCGCCAGGGGCGGAGAAGACCACTAAGACTCAGGCCTTGGGCCTCGGTGCGCGGGCGCTCCAAGACACCGCCCCGATCGAGCAGCTCGATGCCTATCTCGACGGCTTCCACTTCGTCCATGGCAATATGGGCATTCAGGAAGAGGCCCATCACTACTGCTACCAGATGACAGAGGAATTCATCCAGTGCGCCATCTACGACGGCAACGGCAAGGAGGCGAAACTGATGGGGGTCGAGCACATCATCAGCGACCGGCTGTACCGGGGGCTGCTCGCCCAAGAGCAGCACATGTGGCACCCGCACGACTACGAGGTGAAATCGGGACTGTTGATCGCCCCGGGGGCTCCCACAAGCGGCCGAGCACGAGCTGATGGAGAAGCTGGTTAGCACCTGGGGCAAGACCTGGCACGTGTGGCACACCAAACAAGATAAGCTGCCGGTAGGGGAGGCCTCGCTCATGATGGGCTTCACCCGGGATGGGCAAATCCGGCCCGCGCTGATTGAAGACCGTGACCGGCGGTTCGGGATCGCGACGCAGGAGCGACGCGCGCAGCGGGCCGACATCCCCGATCCGCGTCATTCCGAGGCCGTGTCCGCACGCGAATCGAAACCCTCGGTCGGGAAGGCATCCAAGCCTCGGAAATCGCGGCGGCCCACGGTGCAATAGACCGCCTGGTGCGTCGTCGGAGTGACAGCCTGGTGGCGTTCATGCGGCAGCTGTAGTGACTGAAGACTTCCCTTCCCTGCTGGCCAACGAGCGGACACTGCTGGCCTACGCCAGCACGGCACTGACTTGCCTGCTCACCGGCATCGGATTGATCAAGCTTTTCGGTTCCCCCCTCATCATCGGGCTCGGAGTAGGCTTGCTGCCCATCGGCGCGGCGGTGCTCGGGGTCGGCCTCTGGCGTTTTCGCGCGGTGGGCAGCGCCATCGCTACCTCGGGGCACGGAATGGCACGCTGGACCGGGGGGCATGGGTCCCGCTTGATGCGCCAATCCTCGCCATCCTGGGTCTTGGGATTGTAGCCATGGTGAAGTCCCTTATGTCAGGAGGAGCGGACGACCGGCTCATGCGGGACCGCAAGGACACGGTGGTCATCACGGGCAGCGGCGGATTCATCGGCCGAGCGCTCGTCTCTAGGCTTGCGGAGTCCTACAATGTGGTTGGCTTCGATCTGCAAGAGCCGAAAGAGTTGCCGCCCGCGGCGAGCTTCGAGCGGATCGACCTCACCTCCGAGGACAGCGTACGGCAGCCATTGGCAGCGGTCCGCGAGCGCCACGGCGGCCGCATCGCTTCGGTGATCCACCTCGCCGCCTATTTTGATCTTACCGGCGAGCCCAATCCGAAATACGAGCAGATCACGGTCAGGGGAACGGAACGGCTGCTGCGGGCGCTGCAGGCCTTCGACATCGAGCAGTTCGTCTCTGCGAGCTCGATGCTGGCGCACCGGGCACGCCGGCCTGGCGAGCTGATCGATGAGGACTGGCCGCTCGAGTCCGATCTGCCTTATCGTGCCTCCAAGGTCGAGACCGAACGCCTCATTCATGCACAGCGCGGATCGATCCCGGTCGTCTATCTGCGGCCCGCCGGCGTCTATGACGACCTATGCCGCAACCCCTTTCTCGCGCACCAGATGGGGCGCATCTACGATGCGGAATCCCAAGGGTCATGTCTATCCGAGCGACCAGCGCACCGGGCAATCTTTTCTACACCTTGACGATCTCGTGGATGCTGTGTCGCGCCTCGTAGAGCACCGCAAGAGGATGCCCGCCGAGCTGGCGCTTCTCCTCGGCGAACGGGACGTGATGGGCTACGGCGAGCTGCAAGACGAGATCGGCCGGCTGATCCACGGCGAAAGCTGGGTGACCTGGGAGATGCCGAAAGCCCTCGCCAAGGCTGGCGCATGGGTCGAGGAGGACCTGCTGGGTGAAGACTCTTTTATTCGCCCCTGGATGGTCGATATTGCCGACGACCATTACGAGATAGACATCAGCCGCGCCCGTAAGCTGCTCGACTGGGAACCGAAGCATTCCCTGCGCAGTACTCTGCCGCGAATGATCGAGGCGCTCAAGGCGGATCCGGCCGGCTGGTATCAAGCGAACAAGCTCAACGCCGCCACGGTGGCGGGGCGGGGCGAGAAAGCACGGGAGCGAGCTAAAGCGCTTCACACCGAACACGAAAGGATGAAACCCGAGCACATGGCCGAGATGGCCAGCATGCACCATGCAATGTTGTGGGTCCACTTTCTCGTGATCGCCCTCGGCGCCTGGCTCCTGACCAGTCCTTTGCAATTCACCTTGTTCGATCCAACGGCGGCGGGGACCGTGCGCGACATCACCCAGGAGCGCGACCTGTGGGAACCGGGGCTGCGCAACGCGCTCACCGGCTGGAGCGACATCGCCTCAGGCTTCTTGCTCATGCTCTTCGGCACACTCGCTCTGTCCCCCCGCTTTGCCTGGGCGCAATGGGGGACCACGCTCGTCGGCTTGTGGCTGCTGTTCGCGCCGTTGTTCTTCTGGACCCCGAGTGCCGCGGCCTACATGAACGATACCATCGTCGGCGCGCTGGCCATCACCTTCTCCGTGCTCGTGCCGATGATGCCCGGGATGAGTCCCCAGGGCATGATGGACGAGAGCACGGTCCCGCCCGGCTGGACCTACTCGCCCTCGTCCTGGCTGCAGCGCCTGCCGCTCATCGCTCTCGGTTACTTCGGCTTCCTCATTGCCCGCTATCTCGCCGCCTATCAGCTTGGCCACATCGGCTCCATTTGGGAGCCATTCTTCTCCGGCGCCGCCGGCAAGAACGGCACCGAGCACATCATCACCTCGGACGTCTCGCGGGCCTGGCCAATCCCAGACGCCGGTCTCGGCGCTACGAGCTACATGATCGAGGCACTGATGGGGGCGATGGGCATCGCCACGCGCTGGCGGACGATGCCGTGGATGGTGACTTTCTTCTTCATTCTGGTAGTCCCGCTCGGTGGCGTCTCGATCTTCTTTATCATCATCCAGCCAATCATGATCGGCACCTATTGCACGCTCTGCCTGATCGCCGCGCTCGCGATGCTAATCATGATCCCGCTCACGCTCGACGAGGTGGTGGCGATGGGCCAGTACATGTTGCGCAGCCGGCAGATGGGGCGCCCGTTCTGGCGGACCTTCTTCAGGGGCGGTCCCGAGCCGGCCGGAGGACAGGATAAGAAGGATCCGGGCTTCTCTGCTCCGCTCGCCATCCAGTCGGCGGCCGCGATACGGGGCGTCACCACGCCTTGGACTCTGCTCGTGAGCTGTGCGCTCGGTGCATGGCTGATGTTTTCCCGCCCGATCTTCGGCACAGAAGGCGCGATTGCCGATAGCGACCATTTGACGGGAGCGTTGATCATCACCGTGGCCATCTGCGCCATGGCCGAGGTCGCACGACCACTGCGGTTCCTGAACCTGCTGCTCGGTCTCTGGCTGATCACCGCGCCGTGGCTGCTCGCGGGCGCAACAGCCGGTGCCGCCTGGAACGACATAGTCATCGGCCTCTTGATGGTGGCCGCGAGCCTACCGCGTGGGCCGCGCAGCGCGGAGCACTACGGTGCCTGGGACAGAGGCGTAGTTTGAGAATACCATATCGTCAAGCTCCGGCCGCTGGCGATCCGCGACATCACAGAGGGGAATGAACCCGGCGACGTTCCGACTGCGTGCGATGCTCGGGTGGCGGATGCACTACATCGAGCGGTGCACCGGGTAACCAACCACTGCCAGCGCCAACGCCCAAGTCAGGGCGGCCGGCAAGAACGGCTCGGCAAGGCGAAAGCAGAGATAACTGGCCAAAGAGTCGCGAGCAGCAACATCAGCGCCTCTACGCGCTCGCGCGATAGCCATCCTTTACCGTTGTTGGCTATGCTGGATCCTTGTTCGGTGGGCATGCCTGTATCGTAAACTTTTGCAGTCATTCAGCGGTACAGCAACGCAGCAAGAGCCGAAACCGGCTAAAGCCAAAACCTCCATTGTGAGCCCTGATTGATACGATAAGCGCCGAAGCTGATCGGGTCGCTCAAAACCTTAGGGTGCCGCCGATACTGAAGATGTCAGTGGAGTTATCGAACGTGCCGACGAGGTTATTTGTAAGGCGGGTAGTATCATTTACGGTGGCGTCCTCGACGAACGAGTGAGCGTAGGAAAAGTTGAGTTCTAACGCTTTCCATCGATAGCCAGCCCCGGCCGCGATCCAATAGCGACTCTGGTCGGGGATCCTGGGCGTACGCGTCGCATCTGGCACCGGCGTTTCGTCATAGGCGACGCCGCCTCGGAAGGTCCACCGGTCATCGTGACGATAAAGGACACCGAGGGCGATGCGACTCGTATCGTCTCAGTCCTCGGGTGTAACCGATGAGGTGCCCTGGATAGTATCTACGCGGGAGAAGTTGACCCGGAGCTCATCGAAGACTTTCCAGTTGGCCCAGGCCACGTCGGCCAGTAATGCCAGTGTTGGTGTCAGCTCATGATAGGCGCTCAAGGTCAATATCGACGGCAGATCAAGCGGTGCGGTTGCGTCCTGATCTATAAACCCTCCGATCGACTGCAGTGATGCCAGTGTTGCCGTGCCGGCGGCATTGAGGCCCAAATATCCGACTTGACCGTCGAGATCATGGGACATTTCGTGGGTGTAATGCAGGCCAAACCGTGTTCCACCCCAGGGCTGGAACAGCGCGCCGATATTGAAGCTGACGCTCACGTCGTCTGCCTCGAGTCTGACCCGGGCGTCGGCGGCTTGTGGGGGCGCGCCACCGGGCAGCGCACCCAAGTCTATCGCGTTGCTAAGCTCGGCATCGGCATATTGGATGTTGGGACCGCCGCCGATTGATAACCAGTCGGTTAGTTTCACGGCGATCACGGGGCTGATGTCGATGGTAAACAAATCGGTTCGAATGGCCTGGTAGCGGCCGACCCAGTCGGCCGGGTAGTCGGTGACGAGCCCGAAGGGCGCGGAGAGACCAAGCCCCACTTTAATCGTTGGGGACAGGTCCCACATGCCATAGAGGTTGGGCAAGACGGCAAGATCGGCGCCATTGCCACCATTGCCTCCGGTCGTAGGCAAAAGCCCCCCGGCTGATGTGCTTCCTTGATTGTCAAAGCGTGCTTGCGGGTGAGCTATAGTTAATGCAGCTGTGACCTGATTCCCCTGGAGGTATACCATACCGGCCGGGTTGAAAAAGATCGTACTGGCGTCCTCGGCTGTCGCCGCGGTACCGGCGAAGGCGTTACCTACCTGCCGCGAGCCTTGTTCCAGGATCTGAAATCCAGCCGCTGGCGCCTCGCGTACCATGCATGACAGCACAATCACGCTGATCACCCATCGCCCCATTACACGACATGTGCGCATATCGATTGCCCTGTTACTGAAATACTGAATCTGTTATCAACAAATAGACGGCTCGTCTTTTATTCAACATCCCGGCGGACCGCCATGGCCATGGCCTTCTTCCATCCGCGATAGAGCGCCTCCCGTGTGGATTCTTCCATTCGTGGGGTAAAGATGCGGTCCACCTTCCTGACCTTGAAGAATTCGTCCTGGGTCCAAAAACCGGCTGCGAGGCCGGCCACTCCCGCCGCTCCTAGAGCGGTGGCTTCAAAAAAAGCAGGCCTCTCCACGGGCATATTGAGAATGTCCGCTTGGAACTGCATCAAAAGATCAACCCGTGTGCCTTGCCCATCCACCCGCAGAGAGCGGAAGGGACGGGTGGGAGTCACTCTTTTCAGTTCCTCCATCACATCCCGCGTTTGATAAGCCATAGCTTCCAAGGCGGCCCGTGCCAGATGCTGGCGCGTTGTGTTCTGTGTCAGGCCCATGAACAGGCCCCGGGCGTCAGGATCCCAAGCGGGCGCGCCCAACCCCACCAGGGCGGGGACGAAATAGACCCCTTCGTTACAATCCAACGAAGCGGCCATGTTTTCCGCCTCCGAAAAGGAGGCGATGAGTTGGAGTTGGTCCTTCAGCCATTGGAGACCCGATCCGCCGATCAGCATGCTGCCCTCCAGCGCGTAGGTGCATCTTTCGCCCAATTTCCAGGCGATGGTGTTCACGAGCCTCCCTGAAGGGGGGACCCTTTCCCCCGTCGACGTCATCAAAAACAGTCCCGTTCCATAGGTGTTCTTCACCACATGCTCCCACACGCCTTCTTGGGCGAACAGCGACGCACTTTGATCGCCCAGGATCCCCATAATCGGGATCGGCCGACCGGTGACCTCCTCAGAAGTAGCACCGAACGGCCCGGCGCTGTCCTTGACCTGAGGAAACAGGAACCTCGGCAAGCCGAAGATCCGTAAGAGCTCATCGTCGTAATCCAAGGAATGGATATTGAAGCACAGGGTGCGCGCCGCGTTGCTCGCGTCCGTGGCGTGGACTCGCCGGCCGGTGAGGTTCCAAAGGATCCAACTGTCCACCGTGCCGAAGATGGCCTCCCCGTTCTCTACCTGCCGCCTGGCTCCCGCCACATTGTCCAGGATCCATCTAATTTTGGTTGCGGAGAAATAGGGATCCAGGAACAGCCCCGTCCTGCTCTTAATCAGTTCTGAATGCGCAGACAATTCTCGACACAGGTTCACCGTCCGCCGGCATTGCCAGGCAATGGCGCGATACAGAGGCTGCCCCGTGCTTCGGTTCCACAAGAGCGCCGTTTCCCTCTGATTAGCCATCCCAATGGCCGCCACGCGATCGGCTCCCAAGGCCGATAGAACCTCCCGCAAGGCTTTCTGGGTCGCCTCCCAGATTTCAAGCGCGTCTTGCTCCACCCAGCCGGGCCTTGGAAAATAGGTTCGGTATTCGCTCTGGGATTGAGCCAACACCTCGCCCGTCTTGGAGAAGACCATAGCCCGGCTGGCCGCGCTTCCGATATCAAGGGCGACCACCACTTGGGTCTTTGTCAAGGAGCGCTCCCGGTGCCGGTACTGGCCATGGTCATCATTTCGGCCACTGCCACTCATGCAGCTGGTGGGCGGGGTCGTTCTCGTGCCGGTCGCCCAGGCAGCGGCACCTGCTCCACTATCCTGTCAAAGAGCTTGTCAGGCCGACGTCCAAAGAAACGTTCGGCTGGTGTGGTACGCTCCGGGCGCTGAGTAAAATAGTTGTGCACCGGGGTCAACGCTGCCAGCTTGCGGTCGATCGATTTCTCGCCCGATAGACCGATTATCGGTAGCGAGCATCCTGCGCAGTAGCGAGCATCCTGCGCACGGTCCGCCGCGATGCTTGCCTCCATCCGATCGCCGATCGCCAGCAATTGCTCCTTGCTGGTCACCTCATCGCCGCGCTTTTCGTAATGGTATTCGAAGATGCGCGTAAGCACGACGGCGTCCACCGGGCAGGCCTCCTCGCAAAAACCGCAGTAGACACACTTGAACTGATCGATGTCGGAACGCTTCGCGCGCCGCGTGCCATCGGCCGACTCCTCCCGGGCACACCGCCTCGCAGAGCTTGCAGGCGATGCACCGTTCTTCCCCATTGGCGTAGCGGCGCAGCGCATGAAGACCGCGAAACCGCGGTGACTGAGGGGTCTTCTCTTCGGGGTAGAAGACCGTGACCTTGCGCCGAAACAGGCGGCGCCCGGTGATCGCTAGACCTTTGATCAGATCCAAGAGCAGCAGACTCTTGAAATAACCTTGGATGTTATGGACCAGTTTGGTCACGGAAATCTCCGAGGCGCACGCTTTGCCCTAATGATGCTCTGTCTTCGCCGCCGAGGAACCGCTTGACGCCACGAGCTGGCACGCTGAGCCTTCTACGGTTACACTGCAGCAACACATGTGCCTCGAAGAGTGTAGTAGGACCGATTGGACGTTCCCCGCGCAAACATACCTGAGAGCGTTCATTGTTCTTTAGGTCAGTGCCGCGCTATTCCGAGCGCAGGTGTGGATCGAATCGGTAAGAGTTACATACGGCCGGTAATTGCTTCTCTGCCAGCCGTGTGGAGATGTCGCTGGGCTCGCCATTCAAGATGGCAATTCCTGCGGAAACTGGCCAAGGCCGCTGTAATTATTGCGCCTGGACAAAACCGAGTTGAAACAAGGTCAGAGGCTCGGAGCAAATATTGCCAAGGTGAATTCGATGTTTAACCGAAGCTGAAAGGAGGTTATGATGTTTCCCGGGCTTCTTCCGGTGGCCGGTGCAGCCCTCCTCGGTGCGGCCGCGATGTACCTGTTCGATCCCGACCGCGGCCGGCGCCGCCGGGCCCTCATGCGCGACCAACTCGTCAGTGCCGCCAGCCACCTCGATGATGCGATGGAAGCGACGGCACGCGATCTCACCCATCGCGCCCAAGGCCTCATGGCCGACGCGCGCTCGACGGTGAGCGATGAAGGGGTGTCGGATGAGGTCTTGATCGACCGAGTACGTGCGAAGATAGGGCGGGTGGTCTCGCATCCAGGGGCGATCAAGGTGACGGCTGAGCAGGGCCGTGTAACCCCTGAGCGGTGCCGTGCTCGAGCACGAACACGAGGAGCTGCTGCAGGCCGTCCGCTCGGTCCGGGGGGGTCGTCGAGGTCGAGGATCGACTGGAGCCGCATAAGACCGCCGAGGGCATATCCGCCTTGCAGGGCGGGAGCTCGCGGCCAGGGGATCGCTTCGAGCTGATGCAAGAGAGCTGGTCGCCTGCAGCACGCGTGCTGGTCGGGACGGCTGGGAGCGCGCTCGCGCTCTACGCCCTAAAGAGCCGAAATCTCAGCGGGCTCGTGGCAGGTGTGGCCGGCGCCACGATGCTCCTGCGCAGTGCGACTAATCTGCCGCCCGCACGTCTGGCGGGGATGGCGGGGCGCCGCACCATCGATATTCAAAAGACGATTAACGTGAATGCGCCCCTCGAGCAGGTCTTCGATACACTGACCCATTACGAAAACTTCCCGCAGTTCATGAGCAATGTGCGCGAGGTTAAGGTCCGTGAGGACGGCGGCTCGCACTGGACGGTGACCGGACCGGGCGGGATGTCGGTCGAATGGGATGCGGTCACGACCACGCTCGAGCAGAATCGGCTCTTGGCCTGGCGGACCGCTCCCGGGGCCACAGTGGAGCATGCCGGGATGATCCAATTTGAACGGGTCAACGGTGGAACGCGGCTCGACGTCGAGATGAGCTACAGTCCACCCGCCGGCGTACTCGGGCATGTAGTGGCCAAGCTCTTCGGCGCTGATCCCAAGACTGAGCTCGATGAGGACCTCTTGCGGATGAAGACTTTCCTAGAGGCGGGAAAAGCGCCACGCGATGCGGCCGCCAAGGTCTAACGTGGCGGATACCTATCAAGAGATCTCATGCACGGTGCGAGACCTGAGCTACACAGGATCAATTACCTTGTGCGACGCGACGGTTATGAGGCGGCGCGTGTGTGTGTAGAGAGAGCCTTAAAGCTCTACCGCGAAGCGGTGAGCAAGCCCATAGCCAGGCCTCGAACGCCGCATACCGACCGCTGTTCGAGCAGACGATTGGGGAATTTGAAGAGTGGTTCGCAGCCAAAAGCAGCCGGGTATGCCAGAGACGAATAGCAATGGATTGGCCAGCCTCGTGCGCCAAGCGGCGCACTCTCTCACCGGCGCGGCCGACGATTACGACCCCTTGCTGGATCTGACCGGTGACGCGCGGTATGTGCTCTTGGGGGAGGCCAGCCATGGCACGCACGAGTTCTATCGCGAGCGGGCGCAGATCACCAAGCGATTGGTCAAGGAGAAGGGCTTTCGCGCCGTGGCGGTCGAGGCGGACTGGCCGGACGCCTATCGGGTCAATCGCTATGTCCGCGGCTTCGCCGAGAATGAGGGGAGCGTCGATGCCCTGGATGGCTTCAAGCGCTTCCCGACCTGGATGTGGCGCAACGCTGATGTGCTGGATTTCATCGGGTGGTTACGCGCACACAACGAGGCACTCAGCGCCAATGCCCCGAAGGTTGGGTTCTATGGGCTGGATCTCTATAGCCTGCACACCTCGATCGAGGCGGTGCTCGACTACCTCGACAAGGTGGACCCGGAGGCGGCGAGACGGGCGCGCTACCGCTATGGGTGCTTCGAGCACTTCAACGAGGACACCCACGCCTACGGCCATGCGGCTGGCTTTGGCCTGACCGAGTCGTGCGAGGACGCGGTGGTCAGTCAGCTCGTCGAGCTGAGGCGGCGCGCCGCGGACTACACCCGCCACGATGGGCAAGCGCCGTCGGGCGCTACCCAAACGCGCGCGGCGTCCATGCGCGCAGCAGCCAAGTGACCGCCGCCGGCTCCTCGTCGGCACACGGACTTCCCCTTGATCTCATTCCAAGATGCCGTCCACGGTCTCAGGCAGCACGGCCGAACGAAATTGAACGAGGGTGGTCTCGCCCCCGGTAGAAGCGATCTCCACCGCCTCGACCGCACCGGCTTGAGTCTCTTTGAGCCTGACCCTCGCGGGCGCAACGATCCTGTGCCTCCAATGACCTTCTGGCGTTTTACCGAGCGTGATCAAGAGGCTGCCTGCCTCACTC
>JALZID010000185.1 GCA_030860485.1 Pseudomonadota bacterium
GGGAATGACTCTGGGCCCCGAAACGGAGGGATCCGCCACGTTTAAGCCTTTCGCCGATCTTAAAGCTAAACTAAAACGCGAGCCTTGAAAAGGTTAGCTGGGCATCTGAAATGCGAGAGAGCTATACTACTTTCGGAGGTTCAAATGAAGTACAAGATCGCAATTCACGAATCTGACGAAGGCTACAGCGTCTCTGTGCCTGGACTGCCCGGCTGCTGGTCGCAAGGACGCTCGGAGCAGGAAGCCTTGGACAATATCCGTGCCATTCGCGAGTACCTAACTGTCGTCGAGGAACAGTTCCGTGGCGAAGAGGTCCGCGAAGTCGAGATCACGGTGTAGCGATTGCCCAAAGTTGCTGGCGTCAACCACCTGGATGCAGTGCGTGCCTTTGAGAAGGCGGGATTCTGGATTGCACGCCAAGCATATTGTGATGACGAATGGCCAGCGCATTCTCACCGTTCCTCGTCACGATCCGATCAATGCCTTCACCATGGGCGGTCTTGTGCGCGATGCTGGACTCTCTGTCGAGCAATTCCGTAAGTTGCTCTAGGCCTAGCCGCCCGAATCGGGTAGCCGGGGTCTGTCCCAAAGGTCTCTGCGTACCCAGTTTTTTTGGCGCTTTAAATCTCCCTACAATCGGCGGCTTTTGTAGCAACTCGAACTAGTCCTGACCATACGCATCGGCCGGCAGGCCTTCCTCAGCCCTTCTCATCGATTTAAGACTTCTGCGCACCTGACCGCTGAGCCGGCGGCTGACCGGCAACCGCTTTTCTGTCCCGCGCAATTTTACCGCTAGGCCACCCACACCATCGCGCGCCAGGGCTTCGACTCGGGAGAGCGATACCAAAGCATTGCGGTGGATGCGGAGGAACCGCTCGCCGAATTCGGCCTCCAGGGTTTTCAGCGGCTCCTCGATGACGAGCTCTCCTCCCGTCCAAACTACCGTGACGTACTTCTGATCCGCTTGGAAGTAAAGCACCTCATCCACGGGCACAAGCCTCAGGCTGCCGCCTACCGGCGCGCTCAGATGGGTTCGGGCTCGAGTCGAACCGGTCTGCTCCTTGAGGATATCGAGCCGACCCCGCCTCAGCACTTCGGCCCGCTGGAAACCCTGCAAGAGCCGCTCCTTGCGGATCGGCTTTAGCAGGTAATCGACGGCACTAGCTTCGAAGGCATCAAGCGCGTGGTCCCCGTAGGCCGTCGTAAAGATGACCGCCGGGGGATGCTCATAGTAGGCCAGATGTTGCGCTACCTCCAACCCGTCCATGCCAGGCATGCGGATATCGAGCAACACGAGTTGCGGCGCATGCGCCGCAATGGCGGTCAGGGCCTCGACCCCGTTTCCCGCTTCTCCCACGACCTCACCGATCCCAAGCTCGCGGATCAGTGAGGCGAGCCGCTCGCGCGCGAGCGGCTCATCATCCACGATGAGGATCCGCATCTTCGGCGCGTTCATAAGGGAATGATAATGTCGCCCGATAGTGGTCGCCCAAGTCCTCCACTTTCAGCCCACCCGACCCGCCGTAGAAAGCGTGCAGTCGTTGCCCTACGTTTTCCTGGGCGAAGCCATGGCTTGCGCGCGAGGATCGCCTGCCATCCTTCGGCTTGGGATTTTCGATCACGACCGTGAGCCGGTGCCCTTCGCGCTGCCCCCTGATCCGAGTCACCCCACCCTGGGGTAAGGGCTCGATCCCGTGGTAGATCGCGTTCTCGATGAGCGGCTGAATCGATAACACCGGTACCAAAGCGTCCGCCGGTAACTCATCGATTTGCCAATCGATCGCCAAGCGATCTTGCAAGCGTAGGGCTTCTATCCGTAAATACTGTCGGCACAGCTCAAGCTCCCCACCGAGCGTGACCCGATGACGGGCGGGCAGGAGGCTCGCTCGAAACAGATCAGCTAAGTCTTCGACCGCTTCCTCGGCCAGCATTGGATGGCTGCGGGTCAGGCTGGCGATGGTGTTCATGCAGTTGAAAAAAAAATGCGGCCGGATGCGCGCCTCCAGGGCCTGGAGGCGGGCCTCGGCCTCCGATTCAATGCGCTGCTCCCAGTGATGGTGGACATACATATAACGCAGCGCGATGGCCATCACGATCGCCGCAATCGCCAGATTGCGTGCCAAAAACCCTCCCCTGGAAGCCACACCGAGGGGCATCGGGTTGCTTACGCAATCTAGGGTCCACCACGCCAGCTCGCTCAACACCCAGGCGATCGCGAGCATCGATACATAAGCGACCATTGCTACCCTGGCCTCGCTGAGGCGGGAGTAAAGCGTTCGGCTCGCGCACAAAACTGCGGCGCAGCAAAGAGTAACCCATTGAATGAAAAGCGACTTCAGGGCCAGATCGTCGAAGCTTGCGTTTACATCCGTGGCGGTCGATAGAGTCAGTACGATGGCCAAAAGCTCGCCCATCAAAACCAGCACGAACACCGGCCGGGCGGTGCAGAAGTTGGGTATGAACAGGCGATCAGTGGCGCGCGCGACAGGCAATATCATGACCCTACCGCAACTTCCCAAGCCTGGACCTCACTATGGTGTTCTCTCGTGCTCAATTATAGCGGCGGCAGGCCGAGGAGGATCGGCCCCGCTGCATCTTCATCATCGCCGGAGGTATCGGCCTTGGTATCCTGAACTCGAAGATCAGGGCTCTGCTTGGCCAAATATCCCCGTTCGTCGGATAAATCTTCGCGTTGGTCTTCTTTCCGCTCAAGAAAGAAGATCGGCTGAACGATACGACGAGCCATCGAGAGCAACGCATATGCAAGACACATGAAGCAAGAGGAAAGGCATGCTAGCACACAGAGACGGCCAAGCATAAACAAGTTGAACGCCTCCGGATTCACGCTCACTGAGCTGATGGTCACCGTTGCGATCATCGGCATCGTGTTGATGATCGGTGTGCCCAGCTTTCAGCAGGTGATTATGAATAACCGCATGGCGACGCAAGCGAACAATTTGCTGGGATCGATGAACCTTTCCCGGAGCGAGGCGGTTAAACGCGGACAACGGGTTGTGCTTTGCAAAACCGCCGACCCGTTTGCCGCGACTCCGGCATGTACCACGTCCGGTGCTTGGGGACAGGGGTGGCTCATATTCGTCGATAGCGATAACGACGCGACGCTTGACGCCGGAGAAGTCTTGCTGAAGGTTCACCAAGCCATTTCTCCGTCCACGCTGAGCGGAAATACCAACGTCGCCGACTACCTATCCTACGCGGCGGATGGAGCCACCCGCCTTACGAGCAACGCTTTTCAGTCTGGCACGCTGACGCTGTGCCCCGGCACCAGTGGCATGACGGGCCGGAGTATCGTCGTCAATGCGGCTGGACGAGCCCGGATCGCTTCGGTGACATGCCGATGAAACGGCTTCTTAGTCTGACGAACGGCAGCGCCGGCTTCACGCTGATCGAAATATTGATTTCCGTGGTGGTTCTGGCCATTGGCTTGCTGGGAATGGCCGCATTGCAGATGAATGGTCTGCGCAACAACCAGAGTGCCTATTTTCGTGCCCAGGCCACCCAGCTAGCCTACGACATGGCGGATCGGATGCGCACCAATATTGTGGAGGCAAGGGATGCAGCCAGCGGCGGAACATACAACAACGGCGCGTCTACAACGAATAACTGCGCGACGGGCCCATGCACCACCGCCCAAATGACCGGCTACGACTTTTCCCAGTGGAATGCCGAACTGGCGGCGCAGTTGCCGTCCGGAACAGGCAGGGTTTGTATTGACAGCACGCCGAACGATGACGCGTGTGACGGCGTGGGGACGGTTTACGCCATCAAGGTGTGGTGGGACGACAGTCGCTCCGTCGCGGTGAATCAGCGCTTCGTCATGAGTTTCCAGCCATGGAACTGAACGCGATGACCCGCCTTCCACGCAAACAGCCGATCTTGGCATGGAAGATCCAAGCAGGGGTCGGCCTGGTCGAGATCATGATCGCGTTGGTCATCGGGCTTATTTTGATCGCCGGCGCCAGCAAGATTTTTCTCGATGGTAAACAGACCTACCGTTTGCAGGACGCGCAATCTCGCTTGCAGGAAAACGCCCGCTTCGCGCTGGAACTGTTGACCAACGACATCCGCATGGTGGGATTCAGCGGTTGCGCCAATCTCTCCTCGATCACCCCCAATGTCAGTGCCAACTCGCCCACCATCGTGCTCACCGCCGCGACCGCCGCATCCGGCAACGATGCCGCCTCATCGTCCTGGAATCCAGCCCTGTCGAGTACGCTCAGCGGTTTGACGAGCTCTCCCCTGCCCAATACCGATGTCATAACCGTGCAATTCAGCCAGGGTTGCGGCGCGCACCTGAAAGGCAACATGGTCGGTGTGAATGCGGACATTCAGGTCATGTCGCCCAATTCCTGCGGCGTCGACGCAGGGGACGCGCTGATGATTTCGGATTGCGTGGCGGCGGATCTATTCCGCGCCACCAGCACATCCGGCGGCGCTCCAACCCAGAACGTCGCTCATGCTGCTCTCAGCAAGACCTATCAACAGGATGCCGAACTGTTCATCTTTGCCTCACGGACCTACTACATCGCCAACGGCGCCGGCGGACAACCTTCCTTGTGGCGGCTGGACAACACCGCCGCAACGGGCGGAGACAACCCGATCGAACTGGTGGAAGGCGTCGAAAACATGCAAATCCTCTACGGCGAGGATACCGACGGTGATCGCATCCCTAATCAGTACCTTACCGTCAACAGCGTGAGCAATCTGGCCAACGTGGTGGCCGTTCGCGCGAGCCTGCTCCTGCGCACCCTGGATAACAATCTGCTCCAGCTCGCCCAAACATACAGTTACAACGGCGCAACCGTGACCGCTACCGATCGCCGCTTGCGGCACACGTTTACCACCACCGTCAACTTGCGCAATCGTTCCCCGTAATCAGCACGGACTTAAACCGACATGTCATCAGAAGCGCATCGCCAGCTGGGAAAAACCGAAACCGGGGGTGTTCTAGTCGTCAGTCTGCTGTTTTTGCTGTTGCTGACGCTCATCGGACTCACCGGCATGCAGGTCACCTCGCTGGAAGAAAAAATGAGCGGCAATATGCGCGACCGCAACCTGGCTTTTCAGGGCGCCGAATCCGCCTTGCGGGCCGGGGAAATGTACTTGACCTTACCCACGGTGTCCACTTTTTCCTGCGCCAACGGCCGTTATAGTTGGAATGATGTCAATTGCGACGGGACCCGTGAAGACGCCCAGATATGGGACAGTTCCAACGATTGGAGCGGAATCTCGAAAGTGACCTACAGTTCCGGTACTCTGGCCAGTACTTCTTCCCCTCCGGCGTACATCATCGAACAAATGCCCGCCGTAGCCGAGTCGGGCGACAGTCTGGAGGCCGGAGTCGCCCAGGACTCGCAGTATTACCGCGTCACGGCGCGCGCGACCGGCGGCACGACCGACGCCGTCGTCCTCGTGCAATCCCTCTACAAGCGCTGATGAGCCATCCGGACTTAGCCACAACCCAATCACGGTAACGCCCGCTCTATGCCAAAGGAATCGGGTGAAGATCTTTTATAACGACGATGGATCAATAGGTTAGAGTGGAAAAGCTTGGAAGAGAGGGCGCTCCGTGGTATGTATGGGTTTCGGAAGGTCATACGTCCCACAAAGGAGGCCCTCTCATGA
>JALZID010000186.1 GCA_030860485.1 Pseudomonadota bacterium
CTTTGTGCTCGATCAACTTGTGGGTAAAGACCAGTCGTTGAAGTGGTCGTTTCATCTTCCACTCTGGCACATCACGATGCCGTTAGGGAGGGGAGGAGTCCATACCATTACCCTACCCTCCCCCGCTTCGCAGGGGAGGGGATCGGAAACTCACTCCCCCGCGACCGGGAGCGGGTGGATAGGAATAAAAATCAATCAAAATGTTTGATCTCATTCCCGTCATCCTAACAGTCATGTCGAGGGCGTCGACACCACGGAGGATGAAAGTCTGTATTTTCACGGCAACCTTCTCCCTGAGGTAGAAAGGACCTCTAAATTCGTCGCTCTCGTTCTGTATAGCAATGGCTGCGTAAGAATCTAGTCCGCGATTTTTTTACAAAGTCTGAGCGCTCGCCAAGACAAACATCGCCGGCCGCCAGTCGTTCATAGGCTCCGGCGGACGGCATTATCGTTTACTACAGGAGGAACACCGTGAAACCATTCGAACTGGCGGCCGCATCGCGCGATCAAACAGGAAAAGGCCGATGCCGCCGGCTCAGGCGCCAGGGCCAGGTTCCCGCCGTACTGTATGGGGCCGGCAAGGCGCCCTTATCGCTGTCTCTGGAGCATGAGGAGGTGCGCCGGCATCTCGATCAGGAGGCGTTCTATTCCCATATCTTGACCCTCACGCTGGAAGGTGGTCCTGAAAAGGTGGTGCTCAAGGACCTGCACCGGCACCCCTATAAACCGCAGATCCTGCACCTCGATTTCCTGCGCATCGACGAGCACGAACGGCTCACCATGCGCGTCCCCATCCACTTCATCAACGAGGACAAGTGTGCCGGGGTCAAACAGGCGGGGGGGATCGTGAGCCATCTGATGACGGAGATCGAGGTGGTGTGCCTCCCGAAGGACCTGCCGGAATACATCGCGGTGGACCTCGCGCCCGTCACCATCGGGACGACCTTGCACCTCTCCGATCTCGACCTTCCCGAAGGCGTGCAGCCGGCGGCCCTGGCGCATGGGGGAGATGCGGCACAGGCGGTCGTTTCGGTGCACCTCCCAAGAGTCGTCGAGCAGGCCGAAGGCGAGGCCGCCGAGGCCGTCGCGGGGGCCGGCGGCGACCACACGTCGAGCTGATGGGGCGGCTTTCGGTGCCATGCGGTGGCGCGTGGCGCTGTCGCTGAACGCGTGCCGGACGAGACCGGGACACGCGGGCGCATCGAGCTCATCGTCGGCCTCGGCAACCCCGGACCCGAATACGCCGCGACGCGTCACAACGCCGGGAGCTGGTTCCTCACGCGCCTGCGCGTCGCCCTCCGGCAGGAAGGCAAGTTTGCCGGGCGGGTCGGGCGGTTGGAGAACGCCGGACAGAGCTGCTTCGTGCTCCAGCCGAGCACCTTCATGAACCGCAGCGGCCAGAGCGTCGCGGCCCTGGCGGGTTATTACCGCATCCCGGCTACCTCTATCTTGGTGGTCTACGATGAGCTCGACCTGCCACCGGGTGCGGTGCGCCTGAAGCGCGGCGGCGGGGCCGGCGGGCACAACGGGATCCGCGACATCATCGCCCATCTCGGCGACCCCGGGTTTGCCCGCCTGCGTCTCGGGATCGGCCATCCCGGGGTACGCGAGTTGGTCATCCCCTACGTGCTGTCCTTGCCGCCCTCGCACGAGCGCCTGGCCATCGAGGCGGCCATCGATGCCGTCATCGAGCACCTCCCACGCATCCTGGACGGGGACCTGGAGCCGGTGATGAACCACCTGCACCGCCGCGCCCCCGAGGCGCCCGCCGCGGATTAGGGCGAGCTTCTGGGATTACGGGGGACCACGCGGGGATGGGCTTTCGCTGCGGCATCGTGGGTCTGCCGAATGTCGGCAAGTCCACGCTCTTCAATGCCCTGACACGGGCCGCGGTCGCTGCCTCGAATTATCCGTTTTGCACCGTGGACCCCAACGTGGGCGTGGTGCCGGTGCCGGACCCGCGCCTCGCGCCGCTCGCGGAGATAGCGAAGCCCGAGCGCGTCGTGCCGGCGGCCATGACCTTCGTCGATATCGCCGGTCTCGTCACCGGGGCCTCCCAGGGCGAGGGCCTCGGAAACAAGTTCCTCGCCCATATCCGCGAGACCCAGGCCATCGCGCACGTGGTGCGCTGTTTCGAGCACGAGCGCATCGTACACGTCGCGGGCCGCGTGGATCCCCTGTCCGACATCGAGACCGTCCACACCGAGCTGGCGCTCGCGGACATCGAGACGGTGGAGCGCGCGCTCGAGCGTGTCGGCAAGCGGGAAAAGGCCGGTGACAAGCCGGCACAGACTGCCCGTGCGGCGCTCGACAGGGCCCTGCGGTGCCTCGATGCCGGCGGGAACCTCCGCTCCCTGGTGCTTACCGAGGCGGAGCGCGCCGTGCTCGCGGAGCTGCATCTCCTCTGCTTGAAGCCCACCCTGTATGTCGCCAACGTCACCGAGTACGGGCTCGGCGGCAACCGTTGGACCGAGGAGCTCGCGCTTCTCGCGGAGCGCGAAGGGGCAGCGAGCCTCATCGTCTGCGCCACGCTCGAGGCCGCGCTCGCCGAGCTCGAGGACGGCGAGCGCCGCGAGTACCTGGAGGCGTTGGGTGTGGCGGAGACCGGGCTCGCGCGCCTCATCGAGGCCGGCTACGCTCTCCTCGGCCTGCAGACCTTTTTCACCGCCGGGCCCAAGGAGGTGCGCGCCTGGACGGCGCGCATCGGCGCCACGGCGCCCGAAGCGGCCGGCCTGATCCACACCGATTTCCAGCGCGGCTTCATCCGCGCCGAGGTCATCGGCTACGACGACTACCTCGCCGGTCGCGGCGAGCAAGGCGCCAAGGACGCCGGCAAGTGGCGCCTGGAAGGCAAGGACTACCGGGTCCGCGACGGCGACGTCATGCACTTTCGATTCAAGGTCTAATCCAAACGCTGCACTTCACCCCTTCTCACCAAGTCTCAAGAACCATGTAAGGCCCAGCATCTCTGGGCTTTTTTGTGTTCTGGCGCTTCGCTTGGTCGCTTGCCATCTCACACAAAAGCCGTGGGTACGATACCGAGTACGACGCGCACATACCCGGTTTAGCGGATCACCCCCGGCGCACGTTCTTGATGTGCTGGACACCGCGGAACCCGGTCAGGGCCAACCCACTCCAAGTGGGACTTCGATGGATTGGTCAGCGAGACGAGCCGTCCGGTCAACACCCTCATCGGCGGAATGAAAGCGGCTCTCATCATCGACAAGAGCGCGTTTCCGAAGAAGGGCGGCCTCGGCGGGGGTCGCACGGCAATGGACTGGGCGGCTGGGGAAGGTGGAGAACAGCCAAGTGGGCGTCTACCCCTCTCCCTACCGGGAAGACACCACTCTTGCGACACTGCGTAGAAATATCCTATCCTTTTCCGATCAGGAGATCTGCCGGTGATGCACCCAGACCGGTAGGCTAACGTCGCTCCCCCCAAATTGGAAAAATACAAATGCGTGAATCATATGCTCTCGGCTTGAGCCAAACCGGTTTTCACCGCATCGCCTATACCGAATGGGGCGATGCCGACAATCCGCGCGTGCTGATCTGCGCGCACGGCCTGTCGCGCAACGGGCGCGATTTTGATGCCCTTGCCGAAGCGATGAGCCGCGACTATCGCGTGCTCTGCCCAGATTTTGTCGGGCGCGGAAAAAGCGACTGGCTGCAGAACAAGACCGGCTACGGTTATCCGCAATATCTCTCCGACATGAGCGTCCTGATCGCCCGCACGGGCGCCGAGCAGGTCGATTGGGTCGGTACTTCCATGGGCGGAATCACGGGCATGTTCATCGCCGCACAGCCCAAATCTCCGATCCGCAAAATGGTCATCAATGACGTGGGATCGCATATCCCGAGGGCGGCACTCGAACGCATTGGAACTTATGTGGGGACCAAATCGGTGTTCGACTCGTATGAGGCCTACAAGGAACACCTGAAGATCATCGCCGCTCCTTTCGGGTTGAAGACCGAGGCGCAGTGGGATCAGATTGCGCGCAGCTCGGTCAGGATCGGAGCCGATGGCAAGGCGTACAGCAATTGCGATCCCGGCATCGGCGACTCGTTTCGCACTACCGCGGCTGTCGACATCGACCTGAGCCCTTTCTGGAATACGGTGCGCTGCCCGGTTCTGGTAACGCGTGGTGCGCTGTCCGATCTACTGTTGCCGGAAACCTATTCCGCCATGCTGCAAAAGCCGGGCGTGTCCGGTGTCGAGATACCCGGAGTGGGTCACGCGCCGATGTTCCTCGATGATGAGCAGATCAGCATAGTTCGTGAATTTCTTCGCAAGGATTGAAGGCTCCCGAACTGCAATTCTTACAACAGGCCCGCAACTTTTACCGGTTCAGTTCACGGCTTCTCCTGCAGTTTCGCTTAGCATTCGGCGTTAAAACAATGGGTTACAAAACTGGCATACGCCATGCCACTCAAGCGTCTGCGACTAAATTAACCCCTGGAGGAGGCAATTATGGTAGTAACCACACATGACGAAGTTGGCACCACGACAGGCGCAGCGTACGCTAGCCGGGCAGAGGGCGTTTTGGTAACGAAGCGCATTTCGTGGGCCGCTGTTATCGCCGCCGTCGTTCTTGCGCTAGCTATTCAACTAGTGCTCAACATGATAGGCGCAGGCTTCGGCTTTAGCGCGATCGACCCACTGCAAGGTGAAACCCCCAGCGCTACGACCTTTAGTATAGCGGCCGGGATTTGGATGGTCGTGTCGAGCATGTTCGGTCTGTTTGCAGGTGGATGGCTTGCCAGCTATCTCGCGGGTGTAACGCGCGATGAAGACGGCACGCTGCACGGTTTGGTCACCTGGGGGCTTTCTACCGTCTTTGTAGTGCTGTTCTTGATGACCGTGTTCGGCTCCTTGTTGGGAAGCACATTGAACGGTCTCGGCTACGGAGCAGCGGCAGTGGCCCCGCAGGTGGCACAATCAGGGGCGGCGACGAGTGCACCGGTTAGCGAGGAAGATATCCGAGTGTTGATCAATCAGCTCATTAGTGAGGGCAACACTCAGGAAGCGTTAATCGATACGGTAGTGGCACGTACGAAGATAAGCCGGGCAGAGGCAACCCAAGCGGTCGAGGAAGCGCAACAGACGGCGCGCGTCGCGTTAGATAAGACGGCGGAAGCCTTAGCCCACGTAATGCTCTGGGGGGCTTTATCACTTATCCTGGGTGCAATGGCGGCAGGGCTGGGGGGTTCCGTAGGCGCACGTGACTCACGGCGAATTCCTGTACAGAGAGCAGCCGACCCACGCGATTACACGCCAGCGGTTTAAGAACCAACGGCCTCCCCGTTTTTCGGTTTTACCGTGAGGGGGAGGCCTCTGATGATGGCGTTGCGTTGCGGTGCTTAAGTGAACTCGACGCTAGGGGAAGGAGGAAGAACACGGTTGTTCGCGGCGAACGCTTTATGAACCCAAACGAGAGGAATAACCATGACCAACGACGAGATAATCTCCACCCTCAATGACTTGATTGAGACCTCCAAGGATGGCGAATATGGTTTTAGGACCTGTGCGGAAGATGTGAAAGACATGGAGCTCAAACAGGTCTTTACGGCGGCGGCGCAGCGATGTGCGGAAGGCGCCAACGAACTGCAAGAACAAGTGCGCCTCTTAGGTGGGGATCCAGACAAATATAGCAGTGTCGTCGGGACCCTCCATCGCGCCTGGGTGGATGTCAAAGCGGCAATCACCGGCAAAGACGAGCAGGCTGTGCTCGAGGAATGCGAGCGCGGAGAAGATGTGGCGAAGAATACCTATGAGAAAGCCTTAGCAAAGGGCCTACCGGACAGTATCCAGTCTATCGTTCAACGGCAGTATCAGGGCGTAGTAGAGAATCATGATCGCGTGCGGGATTTGCGCAACCGGTATCGGAAAGCGAATTGAGCGGTGCTCGAGGCCATGGGTCTTGACGGGAAATGCGGCCTATAGCGCGCTCTTGACGGAGCGCCACGCCGGGGTTGGGGTCGTTGATGATCGAAAGATCTCAGAGTCGACGTCGTGCCTCACTGCAAGTGGCCGGCGGGAGTGGTTTCATGCTTCGCAAGGTCGCAATTGCCGTAGGCATCCTCTTCACCGGCGCTATCGTGGCGATGGTGGTTGTCGTCGCATTCTTCGACTTCAACCGGCTCAAGCCGCTCATCACGGCGCGCGTAGCGGACTATTCGGGACGCCAGCTCGAGATCGCTGGCAATCTCAAGGTTCGCAAGTCGCTGGCCCCGAGCGTATCGACCTCCGACATCCGTTTAAAGAACGCGAAATGGGCGAAGGAGGATCCGGAGTTCGTAGCGATCGAGAAGCTTCGCTTCCGCATCAAGCTGCTCGAATTGCTTCGCGGCCGCGTGGTGATGCCCTATCTGGAGATCGAGGGACTGCGAGTGAACCTCGAGAAAGACGCGGAGGGCCAAGCCAACTGGCAGTTCACCGGCGCATCGCCGGCAGAGGCCGCGGCCGAAGCGATCCTGCCCGAAGGCCGTACCGATTTCCCCGCCATCGGCGAGCTCAGCGTGCGGGATGCGCGAGTCGTGTATCGTGTCGCCGGCAAGAAGCTGAGGGACGCGCAGATCGACGAGGCAATCGGTCACAGCGACCACAGGGGGGTCGCGCTCCAAGCGCAGGGGAAATATCAGGAGCGGCCGTCGCGACTGCGAGTCGATGGAGACTCCGTAGGGCGGCTGTGGGCTGCGGACCGTCCTTATCCGATCGAGATCAAGCTCGATACCGGCGCGCCCCCTGACACACCCAAGGAGAGGTTCTCGGCGCACGCGAAGGGTACGCTCACCAACGCTTTGGAGGGGGGCCGCTTCGGCTTGAAACTCACGGTCGAAGGCTCCGACATGGCTCAGCTCTATCCACTCGCCGGCGTCGTGCTTCCCAAGACGCCGCCATACTCGTTGACCGGCATGCTCGTCCACAAAGGCGACGAGTGGAGGTTCGACGACTTTCAGGGTCGTATGGGCGACAGCGATCTAGCGGGAGACCTCGCCATTCGCACCGCTGCCGATCCACCGCGCATGGACGCACGCTTCGTTTCCGACAAGCTGGACTTCGACGATCTCGCGGGCTTGGTAGGCGCGCCGCCCGCAACTGGAGAAGGAGAGACCGCCTCAGCCGAACAGGAGGCGGAGGCGAAGCAGCAAGAAGCGGAGGAACGAATCATTGGCGCGACGGCGATCGAGCTCGAGCGCCTGCACGCCATGAACATACGCGCGAAACTGGACGCGAAGCACGTGATCACGAAGCGGATCCCCATTGACCACGTCTCGCTCGCGATCGTGGTCGAGGACGGCGTGCTGCGGGCCAAGCCGGCGCGCTTCAAGCTCGGCGAAGGAGCGATCGACCTTGCGGTGACCCTGCACGCCGATAGCAAGCCGGTGCGCACCGAGGTCGAGGGAGACCTACGCAACGTCCCGCTATGGGCGCTGTTCAAGAGCACGGCGTTCCAAGACGAGAGCAGCGGTGTGCTCGACGGGCGAATGCATCTCGGCTCCGAGGGTGGCTCGGTGCGCGAGATGGCGGCTCACGCCGACGGCGAGGCTTTCGTCGCGATGTCGCGCGGCAAGATCAGCCACTTGCTGATGGAGCTCATCGGGCTCGACGTATTCGAATCGATCGGCGCCGCGATCAGCGGCGACGAGCCGATCGAGATCCGTTGCGCGCTCGCCAAGCTCGAGGCCGAAAACGGACGCGTGAAGATCGATCCGCTGGTCATGGACACGAGCGATAGCAAGATCACCGGCCAGGGTGAGGTGGACCTCGCGTCGGAAAAGATCAACATGCTGCTCACGCCCTATTCCAAGGACTTCAGCCCGTTCACGTTACGTTCCCCGATCCGCGTCGGCGGCAAGCTAGCCGAACTGGATGTGTTCCCGGACGCAGCGAAATTGGGCCCCGGCGACACGCTCAAGCAAATCGTGAGCACGACGTTGTCGGCGATCATCGGCCTGTTGCCGCCGATGGATATGGTGCTCGCCAATGACAGTCCGTGCCGAGATCTGCTGACTGAGGTGCGCGAGTCGATCACCAAAGTGTCGGAGGCACCGGCCCGTTGAAACGCTCGACGAATCGAACCTATGCGCTCATGATGGGACGCTCGCTCACGAACGGCGTGGTCAGCCCTGCGACTGTGGACGCGCTCGAGCGCTTCTGCGACAGGGGGCGGAAGCTGCTCCTAGTTACCGGCGGTGAGCTGCCCGACCTGATGCGGGACTCCCCGCGCCTCGACCTGTTCGACCGCGTCGTGGCCGAAAACGGCGCGCTGATCTACTGCCCGGCCACGCGCGAGGAGCAGTCGCTCGGCGAAGCTCCGCCTGACATGTTTGTCAACGCGCTGCGCGAGCGGGACATCGCCCCGCTCTCGGTCGGGCGGGTAATCGTGGAATCGTGGCGACCGGGGCATCCCAATGAGGAGTTCGATGCTCTCGTAGTCAGGGTACACGAGCACGGACTCAGGGCATTTTGGTACCCAACTACACCTCCGACCAACATCCCTGGTTTGTGGAGTCACGGTCCTCACGCCACGATCTAAGCGCGATCCGGACACCCGATGGGAACCCTTGAACCCTGTAATTCTTACAATACGCCAGCAGGTTTTACCGGTTCAGTCAGGGCTTCTCTCTCTTAGTTCGCTGGCATTCGACACTAAACCAATGAGTTACAAAAGTGGTATACGCCATGCCACTCAATCGCATGTGACTAAAAACCTTGGGGAAGCACTTATGGTGGTAACCACACACAATGAAGCTGGGACGCCCTCTGCGCTAGCCTGTTCAACCAGTGCCCATGTTGATTCGATTAGAGCGATTAGAGAGGGGGCCCGATTTGCGTGGCCGGATTCAAGCTTTACTACAACCTTAACTAACCATTAGTTATCAACCTTACCTATCAACCTTACCCAGCGAAGCAAATCACTATGAACCATTTACGCCTTATTTTGATTACCGGCCTTTCCCTTATCGCATTAAGCGCGTGTCAGGAAAGCACCAACGAGACTGCGGAAGATGTATCGGAAGCGCGTCAGGACACTCAGGAGGATGTATCGAAGGCACGCAGCGAGGAGGCGGAAGAAGTGGGCGATGCTCGCGAGGCTGCCCAGTCCGATGTGAATGAGGAGGCTGCCAAAGCGCGTCGCGACGTCATGCTTGCCGAAGCGAAGGGCCGCCACCAGGTTGCCTTGGAGAAATGCGACGCTCTGACCGATGATGCCGAGGAGGACGCCTGCGAGGCCCTGGCGAATGCGCAACTCGAAAGCGACAAGGCGAGCGCGGAGGCGACGTTTAAATCGGCAAACGAACCTAACTAATACAGCCCGGGGGGGACCCGCACATGTGGCGCGGCGGCTCCTCATGGCCTGGGGGATCCACGCCGCCCTCTAGGGATTCCGGTACCCGGCTCTCGGGCAGCCCACCCCCGCTGGTGCGCCGAACCCCGCGGCGAGCGGGTGCGGGTCCAGACCCCTTCCCACTCCAGCTCGCAGGACCGCGCGGGTTACTGGGGCCCAAGCGGCCGGGAATCCAACCGGCGCCTGGCAGATCGCCTCCACCCTCGGGTCGCCAGCGCCTCGCCGTGGCGGCCGTGCGCCATCAAACGGCCCCAGTCCCTTGTCACGCTTGAAATTTAGCTCACGTTGTTCGACGATTATCCCCCCAATCCGACGCCAAGGAACCACAGGAGATTTCCTGGAAGCGGGGGTGGGGGTAGGGCGGAAGCATGTGGGCTCGAACCCCGACTCAGTCTTCCCGTCGAGGCGCTGTCTAGCGCCGCCGGGAAGCCCAGGGCGCCGTAGATAGCGCGCCCGTGCCCCGGGTCTCGTGACGATTCTTTCTTACCGGCGAGGGGGAGGAAGGCATGCGGTTCTAACAACGTACGTCTTAGTAGGTGGTCTGCCGAAGGCAGGGTGTCCTATGGAGACGATCAATGTCAAAGACCTGCCGGAACGGGTTGCCCAGGCGATTGCGATGATCGTGGACACGCTGCGCGAGCAGCCTCGCGCAGACGAGAGAAAGCAGCCCGTTCACCTTCCGGTCTGGGACGGAAAGCCGATCGAGACGTTGACCAGGGAAGAAATGTACGACGATGTCGCGTGATCTCGCCCTCCTGGATACCAACGTCCTCATTGATGCCCTCTATTAGGAATTCCGACCACTACGCAGCAGCGCGAGCGTTACTTGACCAGGCTATGCAGGAAGACGTTGGCTTCTGCATCACCCCGCAAGTGCTTGCGGAGTTCTACGCGGTGGTTACACACCCCAAGCGAGTCACACTTCCGAAGTCGCCCGAGGAGGCCCTAAACGCCATCGCCGGCTTCCTCGCCATGCCGGGGATGTTATTACTCCTGATACCGCCGGATATTGTATCCCGTTGGATGGAGCTGGTTCGCCCCCGGAGTTGCTCACGGTGGGTGCGCGTTTCCAAGGGACCGGCGTGATCTACCGTATCATGTCATTACTCGCGGGTTTGACATCGATGTCCTCAATGCCCGCGTTGCGGGATAATCGCGCCCTTACCGGTCGGTATCGCACGAGCGAGAAACAGCTCCTCGACCGGCACGGCGAGATCATCCATGAACTACGCGTGGATGCGACACGGCGACGTCTCGGCTGGACGGAGATCGCGGATATCTCCCCGGTCACCCTCGAGGCCGTGGTGCGCGCCGAGGACCGGCGCTTCTTTGCGCATCGGGGGGTCGATTGGCGGGCGGGGGCGGGGGCGCTGTGGAACGCGCTCTGCGGGGGGCGGAGGCGGGGCGCCAGCGGCCCGCAGGACGGCGCGGATCACCGAGACTCAACCGGCCGGGACCCGACCGGCGCATGGCAGATCGCCTCCACCCTCGACGCGGGTCTCCAGCGCCTCGCCCTCATGGCGCTGCGCCATCAGCTCCGCCAGCTCCGGGGTCGCAACGTGCGCCACGGTGCGGGTGCTGGCCGTGGACAACGCGAGCGGCGACGTTCTGGTCTACGTCGGAAATCCCGGTGAGGACGAGGCGACGTTCTATGTGGATGGGGTACAGGCACCGCGCCAGGCAGGCTCGACGCTCAAGCCGTTTCTCTACGCGCTGGCCTCGAAGCGCGCCTCTTGACCGCGGCCTCCCCGCTCGACGACTCGCCGGTCCATCTCGCCACCCCGACCGGGCTGTATGTCCCAGAGAACTATGACCACGCCTCGCGGGGCTGGGTCAGCCTGCGCACCGCGTGCGCGGGATCGCTCAACGTCCCGGCGGTGCGGGCGCTGGTGCTCGTCGGGACCGAGCGCTTCGTGGAGCGGCTGCGTGCGCTTGGCTTCGCGCACCTCAGCCAGGATGGCGATTACTACGGGTATTCCCTGGCGCTCGGCTCCGCCGAGGTGACGCTCTGGGAGCTCGTGAACGCCTACCGGAGCCTCGCCAACGGTGGGGTTTCGGCCGTGCTCACCCTGCAGCCCCGGCCGGCACCCGCGCCCGCCAAGGCCGTGATACAGGAAGGCGCCGCCTTCATCGTCTCGGACATCCTCGCCGATCGCGCGGCCCGGAGCGTGACCTTTGGCCTTTCCAACGCGCTCGGCACCACTTCCCATACCGCGGTCAAGACCGGCACCAGCAAGGACCTGCGCGACAACTGGTGCATCGGCTACTCGCCGCACTACACGGTCGGGGTATGGGTCGGCAACTTCAGCGGCGAGCCCATGCACGAGGTCCACGGGGGCGGCGCCGGTGTGGCACGAGGTCATGGACCATTTGCACCGGAGCGCACCGGGCACGGCACCCCCTCCCCCCCGAGGCGTGGTCGCAGAGGACATCGTCTTCACCCCGCCCATCGAGGCACCCCGCCGCGAGTGGTTCCTCGCACGCACCGCGATGCGACGCATCGCCTTTGCCGGCACCGAGGCGCGCCGCCCGCACATCGTCTATCCCGGCCGCGACATGAGCATCGCCCTGGACCCGGATATCCCCGCCGAACGCCAGCGCCTGTTCCTCAGGGCCGAGCCCGCGCTACCGGGGCTCGCTTGGCAGATCGACCGAGTGCCTGTCAGATCGCCAGCGGGCACATCGCCACCGGCTGGCGGCCGGTGCCGGGCCGGCATCATCTCACGCTCCTCGATCCGAACGGCCGGATAGTGGACGGCGTGGTCTTCGAGGTGCGCGGGCGGCGCTGACCCTCCGCGCGAGGCACACCGATGTACGCCGCGAGCGGACTTGGGTTATCCTTGCATCAATGTCACGACGCGAGCGCCCGGGAAGGGGCCTGCGGGGGAGGGGTCTATCGTGAGGAAGGGATCTTTGATCAGGGGGGTGCGAGGCCGCTACGCCGCATTCACCCATGACCTCGTCATGGTGCCGGTGGCGTGGCTCGGGGCCTTGTGGCTGCGCTTCAACCTGGGAGACATCCCGGACGTCTATCTCTACCACGCCCTGCTCGACCTCGCCGCGATCGTCCCCATCCAGGTCGCGGTGTTCTGGTGCTTCGGGCTGTATCGGGGGGTGTGGCACTTCGCCTCGCTGCCCGATCTCGTGCGCATCGCCAAGGCCGTGCTCACCGGATCCGTGGCCGTGGCCCTGGTGCTGTTCATGACCATCCGCCTGGAGTGGGTGCCGCGCTCGGTCATCCCGCTCTACGTCATCCTCCTCATCGGGCTCCTGGGCGGACCCCGGCTGCTATACCGGTGGGCCAAGGACAGCTATCTGAATCTCCAAGCCGGCCAGGGGGTCCTGATCATCGGTGCCGGGCGCGCCGGCGAGATGCTGCTGCGCGATCTGTTCCACGACCCGGAGCACCGCTACCATCCCGTCGGCTTCCTCGACGACGATCCTTCCAAGACCGGCCGCGAGATCCACGGCGTGCGGGTGCTGGGGCCCTGCGAGGCACTGCCTGAGGTGGTGGAACGCCGGGGGGTCGAGATGGTGATGATCGCCATCCCCTCGGCCAGCGGGCGGGACATGAAACGCATCGTCGCCCTGGCGGAGGCCTCCGGGGTACCGGTGTGGACGCTCCCCGGCATTTATGATCTGATCTCGGGGCGCGTCGGGATCCAGGAATTGCGCGAGGTGTCGATCGATGATTTGCTCGGCCGCCAGCCCGTGTCGCTCGACTGGCAGGCGATAAGCGCAGGGCTTGCCGAACACGTGGTCCTGGTCACGGGTGGGGCGGGGTCCATCGGATCGGAGCTGTGCCGCCAGCTCGCGCGCATCGGGGCGCGCGCGCTGGTCGTCTTGGAGCGCTCGGAGTTCAGCATCTACCGGCTCGAATTGGAGCTCCGCGCGAGCTTTCCACAAGTACCGATCAGCTTTCATTTGTGCGACATCGGCGACGTCGCGGCGGTCAGGCACTTCATGACCCGCCACCGGCCGCAGATAGTGTTCCACGCCGCGGCCTACAAGCACCTCCCCATGCTGGAGGGACAGGTGCGCGAGGCGGTGCAGAACAACATCCTCGGCACCCAGGTGGTGGCCGAGGCCGCCGCGGCCGCCGGGGTCGGCCAGTTCGTCCTCATCTCGACCGACAAGGCGGTCAACCCGCAGAGCATCATGGGCGCGAGCAAACGCGCCGCCGAGGTGTTCTGCCAGAACCTCGACAAGCGAACCCGCACCCGCTTCATCACGGTACGTTTCGGCAACGTCCTGGGCTCGGCCGGGAGCGTCGTGCCGCTGTTCCAGGAGCAGATCGCCATAGGCGGGCCGGTGACCGTGACCCATCCCGAGGTATCGCGCTACTTCATGACCATCCCGGAGGCCTGCCAGTTGATTCTACAGGCCGCGGTCATGGGCCAGGGCGGGGAGATCTTCGTCCTCGAGATGGGCGAGCCCGTCAAGATCCGCGAGCTGGCGGAACAGATGATCCGCCTGGCCGGCAAGGTGCCCGATGAGGACATCGAGGTCGCCTATACGGGATTGCGCCCTGGCGAGAAACTGGTCGAGGAGCTATTCCACGAAAAAGAGACCCTGGCCCCGACCGGGCACCGCCAGATCCTGCTAGCCCGCCACCGCCACGAAGACTGGACTCGCCTCCACGGCCGGCTCCGGGAGCTGGCGGTCGCGGTCGCCGACTACGATGAAGAGGCACTGCACACCCTATTGAGGGATCTGGTGCCCGAGTTCGCGTGCGGCCCAGCCGGTTCGCAAGGGGCAGAGGTCATCCCCCTGATCCCGCGTACCGGCGGGACCTAGCCCGGATTTCTCACCACCACCCTGCTGCGACCACCGATCCATCCGCTCGGTCTGGCGGCGGGCCGTACTCCCAGAAGCCCGGCTCCGACGTAGTGCCAGCTACGTCTTCGCCGTCTTTCAGTCCGTGCGGACCGCCAGACCGGCGCCTCGGCTCTCGCGACGGGTGAGCACTCGGGGCTAGGCGCGGCGCGCGGCGGTCCGACCGCAGCGCCGGCACTCCAGCTTTTCGATCGCATCGGACCCGCCGAACCCGAAGGTCACCTCCACGACGCGGAAGTCGTGCAGACCGACGAGGCAGGCGATCTGCCCGAGTCTCTTGAGCCACTTGTCCAACACCTTCACCACCCCCGCCGGCCGCAGCCGGCCGGCCCCGACAAGTATGACCGAACTCGCCCGAAAGGACAGCACCGCAGGTGCGCTTAGCCTCCTGTCACAAAAAACCGCGCATTGACCAGGAGATGGGCGAGGACATTCGCGTAACCGAGGGCGATGGCCCAGCCCCACTTGAGATGCGCCATGAAGGTGTAGACACCCGGCGCCTGGCCCATGCTGTTTACTGTATTGTTTGGAGGGTGGGTCGCGGATGGGGTCGGCCCTCGTCAGGCGATGACTGAAGATTTTGAGGAGACCCAGACCGTCATCATCCCGAGCACCGGTGGCAGGTGCAGCAAATGATGGCCCGCGACCGCGAGCCCGATGCTGAGTGCGAAGAGGCCCCCCCGACACCGGCGCGCCCGATCCCGGAAACGCGACGCCCGGCGTTCTGATGGCCCGTGTCGTGAAGCGCCTCAGGACGGCAGAATCCCTGGAAAGTCATGGATCCCCTACAAGTCCGATTGCCGCCCGTCGGTCCGTCTTGATATCAGAGTCACCCTGGGTCGAGTAGACGTCTTGGCGATGCATACGTGGTGCCCGCATTCCGGGCAGCGATATTCCTGAGTATCCTTATGAGACCTCGGTCTCTCGAGCTCGACGCGGAACACGCAACCGCAAGAGCCGCAGGTCTGGTTGATCTCGCTATTGGGGGAGAACGTGGGGCTGGTTTCAGCTGTCATCATAGGCGTTTTTTCCCTTTCAACTTTCTTTTTCCCATCGCTTTGCGGCGACAGCAACGGGGGCACTTCAAAATGAAGCGACACGACGGGCAGGGAGACCGGTGGCCATGTAGGAGTGCTCACTTAGTAATTACCGCGCCACCCCCCTCCTTTACCGCCGCCGCCGCGTTGCTGATACCCTCCGCCCGCTTCGCGCGGTTTCGCTTCGTTGACCTTGATATTGCGCCCATCCACCAGCGTTTTGTCGAGTGCCGCGATAGCCGCTCTCGCGCCGTTATTGTCCATCGTAACGAATCCAAAGCCACGGGATTCACCGGAATACCGATCGGTGAGGAGATCGACGGTATCGACCTCACCATGCTGCTCGAACAGCTTGCGGATCTCCTCTTGGGTTACCCGCGGAGACAGATTTCCGACATAGATTTTCGTAGGCATTGCTACTAGCTCCCTATCCGCTCGAAACGCGGATGAATTCAAACTATCAATGTTTGGAGTGATCGCCGCATATTTGGCGGCTCCAGCTTGGGCGCAGGGTAAAGGGCGAGGATTTCAGGTAGGGAGCGGCAACCGACGCACGCTATGTCCACGAGGCAAATCACCAGATGCCCGACTCACGCCTCCGTGTATAGTAGCACGTTACGAACCATTGTTCCAGCGACTGCGCGGGGCCCCATAGGCATAGGCCCATAGGCATAGGATCGTGCCCCCGGCAGGATCGAGTCCCGAGGGAGAGCTTACGGTGCCTGGGTGGCCGGTGGGGCCTTGGCGGCTGCCGGCTCATTGGTGAGTGCCGTTGCGCTCTCGATCACGATGGAGGTGGCCGGCACGTCTTGGTGAGGGCCACGGCTCTTGGTGGGCGCCTTCCGGATCTGGTCGACCACGTCTATGCCCTCGACGACCTCGCCGAAGACGCAGTAACCGAAGCCGCTGGGCGTGGGCGCGGTGTGATCAAGGGAGGCGTTGTCCGCGACATTGATGAAGAACTGCGCGGTGGCCGAGTGGGGATCGCCGGTGCGGGCCATGGCAAGCGTGCCGCGGGTGTTCTTCACGCCGTTGCCGGCCTCGTTTTCGATCGCGGCATGGGTCGGCTTCTGCGCGAAATCGATGGTGAAACCCCCGCCTTGGATCATGAAACCGTCGATGACCCGATGAAAGATCGTACCGGCGTAGAAACCCTCGTTGACGTACTGCAGGAAGTTCGCGACGGTCTTGGGCGACTTGTCGGGATACAGCGCGACCACGATCTCACCCAGGCTGGTCTTGAGCTGCACACGCGGCGGCGTGTCGGCGATCGCCGGGGACGGCCCCATGCCGATGCCGAGCCCGACCAATGCCGCTCGATAGGACTTGCTGATGAGATTCATGGCGCGACCTCCCGTTATGATGTAGGGGCGATACTCTAGCACGCTGGCGCCGGAGGGCCGCCGCCCACGTGGCCGACCCGACTGCGGTTGTCGCGCCCGAGCGCCGCGCTGATGAAGCGGCCGGTCTCGATGAGGCGCGATAGATCAACGCCCGTCTCGATGCCCATGCCCCCGAGCAGATAGGCGACGTCCTCGGTCGCGACGTTGCCGCTCGCCCCGGGCGCATAGGGGCAGCCGCCCAGTCCCGCGACCGAGGCGTCGATGATCGACACCCCGAGCCCGAGGCAAGCCAGGATGTTGGCGA
>JALZID010000187.1 GCA_030860485.1 Pseudomonadota bacterium
CAGCAGGTAAGGGGTGTCACGATCACAGGGACGGAAATGGCTCATGCGCGCTCGCTCATCGGAACCCTGACCGATCCGATCCCCTCGCGCTTGAAAAGTTCCACGCTAAGTCCGACAGGCTGCTAGGACTCCCGGGGGCTCGTCCTAGGGCCGTGGGGAACAACCATTTTAGAATTAGGAGGTTCACCATGAGCAAGTCGTACTACAGATCCAAGCTGGCGGCTATGGTCGTCACCGTCATTGCGCTTTCGTTCGTGCTCCCCGACTCGGCGGTTGCGGAGACCGACACGGTGGCCAAGGCGATCAGCTCGGCGAGGGTGAGAAGGATCGCCAGGGGCGTGGCGAACGAGGAGATCAATAAAAGGGCGCCGGGGCTGTCCGTCGGCAGCGCGGTCAGCGCCCAGAGCGCGAACACGGCGAACACCGCGAGCAGCGCGAACCCCGTCTTGTTCGCGCGCGTGGCTGCGGATGGTACCGTGGATCCGGCGAACTCGAAGGGGGTCGGCTCGGGGAACGTAACAGCGCCTGTCGCGGGTGTGTACTGCTTCTCAGGCCTGCCTGCCATCATGGGTGGCCAGGTAACCCCCGACCTCACCAACGGGCTGTTTAGCGAATTCGGTCAGTTCGGGTTCGGTAACGCGCTTGGCAGCTGCCCGCCCGCGACGCAGTTCTTCGTCGCGATCCTCGGTCGGGACACCGCCGGCGTGTTGTCAACCGTCGCCGGGCCTTTCTTCCTCCACCTGTACTAGTAGCGGGTCGGCGGCATAGCACCTGGGTGTGCGCGTGGGGGCCGGCTCGCGCCTCCCAGTCCTGCGCCACGGCTTTCGGGCCATCCAGCGACGAAGGTACCGTGGGCCGTTTAGCCTGAACGACGTCCCCGGATCGCGTTGTGCTCCATCCGGGCTAGGCTTGCTTCGATGCGGGCGCGTCCCACTTCTGCCGATGTCAGATCGGGCGGTCTCGCCGCGCGGGTACACCGAGCCTCTGCTCCGCGTAGCTGCGGAAGGCGTGAGCCGCCTCGATGAGGACGGTTGTGAATCGTCTGGCGACATCGAGGGAAGCCGCGAGCGCGTCGAGGTCATCGACGTACTCGTGCACCAGCCGGTTACGCAGCCCCCTCGCGCCCAACCATTCCTGGGTGTCGCGGATGATCCCGAGGCGCTCGGCGCGGTTGACGTTCTCAACCGCCGTCCCGGAAGCTCTCCCGCTACGCGCAGAAAAAGGGGCAGGAGCCTGTCGCTCAGGGTATCTTGCAGGCGGGAGAACTTGGCTCCGAAGGACTCGAGGCGATCGATCCCTTCCGGCGTAGCGAGCTGTTTCGCGAGCCATTCGCGGTCGACGGCTCCGGCGCGGAAAAGGGCATACAATTACCATACCCTATCCAGGAATCGTGCGCAATGCTAGTAGGCTCCTCAGGCCGTATTGCTGTCACGGAACCAGCTCCATTATGAAACACCGGTGTAGTCGCTACAGCGTTCTGTACTGGACGGTAGAACAGAAGGCCCCGACCCTTAGAAGTCCTTCGATTAAAATGGAAGGGGGAAACGTCCTTCAAGCCCCACCGGTACATTGATCCCCACCAAGAAATCGGCAGCCTCGTCAGTCAGACCAAGGCCTACAAAGGGCTCCACATACACTCGCTTCGCCAGCTGCACGGTGGTCGTAAACTGCAGGCTATTGATGTCTAGTCCGGAACCGCCGATCTCATTTCCGTTTATTTCTGTGCGCCTAATCGCCGCACCAGCCATCGCCATGGAAAAACTCACCCGGTCATTAAGTGAGAACCCCATGCCGATTGAATAGGGAATCTGGTCCCCGGGATCGACATCCTCTTGTTCCAGGGTCCAGGTGTATCCCAATGAGCCGAAGAGCACCACGGGATCGATGGTCTTGACCAGCGACACCCCGGTTCCCACGTTCCAATGCCCGGTGCCCAATCCCCGATCCTCATCGCCTGTGTCGGCTTTGGCATTCACGTTCAGGGTCACCTCCGGCAGCCCCCGCTCTTCATGTATGGCTGCATATCGGAATGCCCAGCTGATATCCCCTAATCCCACACCAGTCTCCCGGGTGAAAGATGGGGATGAAGCAGTAGAGGGAACTGGTCTAATGTCACGCTCTTGTTCGGTGTAGACCAATGGGACGCCAAAATTGAATTCCAGGTCCTCTGCCAGACCATACCGAATCAGTAAATTTGTACTCGCGGAGCGAAATCTAAACATGGGCCCCAATGGACTCACATGACTGGTCTCAGCCTCGTGGGCGTAAGACGCCCCAAACTCTAATTGGATCTCCCCAGGCCTGAATAAAAGCTTTTGGGCGCGTAAAAACTGGTCCAATTCCCTTTTGGCCTCCTCCGCCTCCTTGCGGCGGTCGCCTTTCGCGACTTCAAATTCTTCGCGCTCAGATCGGCCAACCCTCTCTTGAGATGAGGGGGGCGCACTAGCGACCGGTTGTTTCTCCCCGGTTTCTGCAGGGGCAGACTTTGATTCCGCCGTAGCCGGTGCTGCTTCTAACAGCCGCTGCATTTGGCTTTTGAGGGTTTCCACCTCTCGTTTAAGTCTCTCATAATCCGTCTTGGGGACATAGTCATCCATTCGGCTGTCTGTCGCAGACGAAACCTTCTTGACACCGCCATCGATATCCGGCCTTCTATCTCCGCTCCCAACAGCAGCGCCCGCGTCAGTGTCTTTGCCCAGATGGATCAAGATAAGACCCACCAAGACAAAGGCGATAAGCACGTGAAAGACGGTCAAAATCGTATGCCTTTTTCCTCCTGCGTCTCGGCGGACTGGCAAATGGCGAGAAGCTCGTGCGCGTTTAGCGAGGGTCCTGTTGCTCCTTTTCATTCGTCCCTCCTTTTGGCTGAGAAGCTAGCGAGGACGCACTCGTAGAACAAGGTTTACGGTGGACGACGCTGCCTCGTCCCCCTGGTGGGCCATTCGGCGCAAGCCGGGTGAAGGATAATCGGTGCTCCGAGACAACGTTAAGGGATAATGCGTGATTTTCTCTTCTCCCGCCTTGCCCAGGATAAACACTACTCCGGCCCACTCATCCAAAAAACGCTCTATGCTCATGCGCAGATTGCCGCGTCCCGGATCGGCCAAATAGACACGATCCCCAGCCACTCCCCGGAGCACGGCAAAATGATAGTAGCCTAATGGCCGGACATGAACGATCACAGGGGCCAGCAGCTGTGGAAGTTGGTCAACGCTCACCTTAAAGCCCGCGGCCTGATAACCCTTGTGTTGAGCCACCACTTTGAGATCTAGGAGGGAAAACCCAATCCTTGTCTTGCGGGCTCGCTCCTCTTCAGTCATCGTTTCAAGCCGGGTGTTAAGCAACTCCAGGATCTCCTTTTCTGAGGTATCCTCCCCATAATAATAAGCCATGAGAGTAGCCAGCGCCGCCGCCCCGCACGAGTAGTCCAGTTGCTGTTTAACGATATATTGGTCGCGAAGCTCTTTCAGGGTATGACGCTTCACGATGGTCTGCTGGGCGCTGGTGGGAACACTCCAGGCGGCCTCTTCGGCCACACTCACGCCATTTATGACAGGTTGCAAGATCAGTACACACCCGAGAAATCGCCCTGCCCTTATCATGCGCTACCCACTATTCCAAATGCGTATCTTATGGATAAACTCAATCTCTATCGCGTCGAAGCCGCACCCACGCCCTCGACAGGGTGGACTTCTGCCGTCTCGGGGGGGCACCATCGCCATGAGCGTCTTGCCGGGTGGCGACAGCCCTCTACGCGGCCATCACTGCCTGTCGGGACAAGGCCAAAAACGGCGCAACAGAACTGGACAACGCGCTCACCGAAGCGGCACGTGCCTTGCGTCGGTGACAAGGTTAACCACACTGGAGTGCTGGGCAAGAGCGCGTTTGCCGTTCGCTCGTTGAATACGGGTTTAGGGTCTTACGGCACGCTTGGCTGTCCTACCCAGTGTGTCCCCCCACCCACGCCACGGGGGCACCGACCCGGTCCATGAAGAGCGGAGAGCCCTCGACTGCATGAGGGCTCTCCGGGGAACAGGGCGGACCCCAGCGGGCGGTCAAATGGCCGGTGAGAATACTTCCCACAAACCCGCCGGGGTCCGCCGGGACATTACCTTACGGTCCCGCCGGGGGGATCGGGAGCGTCGGGGCCACGGGCGGGGCGGTCGGGAACGTATCCCCGGCGAATCCGTGAACCTGTAGGAAAGTCGCGGCCGTTACGGGTAACGCATTGGCAACCGCGAAAAACGCGGCGGGCGGGAGCGCTGAACATAGCGCAACCCCAGTCTCGCTAGCCGCGGTGAGAACAGTGCAGGTCTGCCCCCCTTCCGTAGCGGCCAACACCCCGTCCTGGAGGGGAGCTGGAGCAGCTCCTTGTAACCCCTTGAGGGCATGGAAGTCCGCCGCCATGGCGGGGGCGGCCGACAGGGCGACGGCCAACGCACTACCTAACAGTGTGGATTTGATCACTGGTATTTCTCCTCGATCAAGGCCGAATCGCGGCTGGGTATGACACCCCGTGGGAACCATACCCCGGCCCTTCATCGGCGGGTTCTAAGGAACGGAACGTATGATTAGGTTCTCCCTGCCGGTATATTTCGCCTCCCTCGAAAGTAATATACCCTATCCCTCGAAAGTAATCTAGCCTATCCAGGAACCGTGCGCAATGGTTGAAGGACAGGAAGTTCAACGCGGTTTTGCAATCGGTACTGTTGCGTCGGACGGGCTGATCGGCGATTGGGTGGTCCGCGTCGGGAAGGGGCGTTTGGGCTAGACCCCGGCTGGGTTCTCGATGGCGGTCGGGGCTGTGGGGTGACGCAAAAAGGATAGGAAGTTCAATGCGGTTTTGCAACCGGTACTGTTGCGTCGGACGGGCCGGTCGGTGATTGGGTGGTCCGCGTGGAGGGGGGAAGGGCGTTTGGGCTGGCCCCGGCTGGGTTCTGAATGGCGGTCGGGCTGTGGGGTGGCGCAAACGCGAGCCCCCGAGCGCCGGGACGCGAGCCCACGGGTGCCGGTCAAGTCACCTTGGCCGGCCCATGGGCACTGAAGACACCATCAGAGGAGGACGTCATGCAGCGCAGCATTTCCATCTCAGCGTCGATCCCGCCGATTTCCATTCGCCCCGCTTCGCCGCCTCGCGTTGCCCCGGGAGTCCGGCTCAAAGTAGCCAGAATCGTCTGGGCCGCGGCGCTCATCGCGCTGGGTCTCGGTCCCACCTCGGTGATGGCGGAAGACAAGCCTACTGTGCTGCGGCGCAGTCCCACGAACGGTCTCTGGACCGGCGCAGGGACAGAGGTCCATGCCCACAGCAAGGCCACCCGCGATCTGGTCGCGCTCCATGGCGAGTATCAGACGTATCTCGAACAGCCGCAAGCAAAAGCTCGAGGGGCGTCGGGATTTCGATCGGCGAACGTCTTGGCGCGCATCGCCGCGGGGCATGTGGTCGTCGATCTGGTGAGCTCCGGCGATCCCGAGGCCCTCGCGGCGGATCTGGAAGCGTGGGGCTCCAGAACGCGGCGGTGTTCGGACGCATGGTCTCGGGCCGTCTGCCGATCCTAGTGTAGTGTCCCTTGAATAACTTTACAGATTATCCCTTCTTGTTTTTCCCTCGGGGGTCCCATGTGAGGACTCCCACTTTTCGAGCTGCGTCCGTTCAGCCGTTTCAACTCGATCGACAGCCTCGTGTTCGGCATGACCGTAAGCATAGCAATTGCCAGAGAATCTGTCAAGTTATTTAAGGGACACTCCACTAGGAGAGAAAGGTCTCGTCAAGAAGCTCTAAGGTGAGCAGAGGCAGAACGGGTGCGACTTCGGCGGGAGGCACAGCGCAAGCAGACCGAGGCGAAGCGTAACGAACTACTCCAGGAGATCCGGAAACGACTTTGCAGTGACTTTCTCAGCGCTGCCTCCTACTTTCGAATCTCGCGCACCGACTTGATCTCTGTAGCTGAGTTCGAGCAGGAAACTATTTCCTTTGTGAAATCGTGGGTGGCTGAAAACGCCGCCTCTCCAGACCAAAATGGCCAGAGGTGCCTGCCAGACAACGAGCAGCGATGGCCATTGCAGCAGTACACGGCCACGTCCAAGTGGTGGCCCGCGCTGGCAGCGGAAAAACGGCCACATTGATCAACCGCGCGCTATTTCTCCTGAAGCACTGCGGCGTCGCTCCCAGTGAAATGCTTCTACTTGCCTTCAACCGCAAAGCCGTCCTCGAGATGCGGAGGAGGCTATTGGGGTTGCTGAGCGAGGTGGGCGAAGCAGCGGTAACCGCTGACGTTGATCGTCGGATTCGCGAAGTCGGCAAACACAAGAGGATCGATACGGACAAAATCGAGGCTAACACGATTGATGCCATCGCGAAACAACTAAACGTCACACTGCCCCACGTGATGACCTTCCATGCGCTGGCCTACGCAATAGTGCATCCAGAGGAAAGCCTTCTCTACAATGGTTCCGAGGGGGAATCCCAAGGACTGAGTCGCGTGTTTCAGCAGGTGATCGACGATTACCTTCAAGTACCCGCTGTCAAACAGCAAATCCGCCAATTGATGCTTGCCCACTTTCGGGAAGACTGGGACCGCATCGTTGAGGGTTGTTACGACAAGAGCAAGGACGAACTCCTACAGTTCCGTCGCTCCCTGCCCCGGGAAAGCCTGGAAGGAGAGCCCGTCAAATCATTTGGCGAGAAAGTGATCGCGGACTTCCTGTTCGAGCATGACATCGCCTACAAGTACGAGCGTAACCATTGGTGGAGCGGCATCAACTACCGTCCGGATTTCACCATTTTCCAGACATCCAAGAGCGGCACCATAATTGAGTATTTCGGCCTCACCGGCGACCCCGATTACGACGAGATGTCCGAGGAAAAGCGTGCCTATTGGGACGCGAAGAAAGACTGGACGCTGATCGAATTGTCCCGCCAAGACATCGTGGCTGGAGGGAAAGAGTCGTTTATCGTGCTACTTAGAGAATGCCTCGAAGCACAAGGCATCCACTGCGTTCGATTGTCCGAGGATGAAATCTGGCATCGAGTCAGACATAGAGCCATCGATCGATTCACGATGGCGATGGTCGGATTCATCGGCAGGTGCAGAAAGCTATCCTTGTCCCCAGCAGAACTGCGCTCTCTCATTGAAAGCTACTCGCCGCTCTCGCCTGTCGAGGAGATGTTTCTCGAGCTGGCACACCGGCTCTACGCTGCATACCTTGATCGCCTCGGCGACTGGCGAGGAAGACTTTGATGGGCTGATGCAACGTGCAGCCGATGGAATCGAGGCCGGGCAGACATTGTTGCAAAGGAAATCCGGAAGAGTGGACCTCGCGTTGCTGCGCTACGTTTGCATCGATGAGTTCCAGGACTTTTCTGAGCTCTTCCACCGACTGCTCAACGCGATTCGCACACAAAACCCGCAAATCGAGTTGTTCTGCGTCGGCGACGACTGGCAGGCGATCAATGGGTTTGCCGGATCGGATCTGAGATTTTTCGAGAACTTCACAGATTACATTGGTGAGTCGCGCCGCCTTTACATTTCGACCAACTATCGATCCTCCAGCGCGATTGTTGCCGTTGGCAATGCGTTGATGGATGGACTTGGAAAGCCGGCAATCGCACACAAGAAATCCGCCGGAAAGGTCCTCGTCTCTGACCTCAGCGAATTCGAACCCTCCTTGCTTGAGAAACAACGGCATCGTGGCGACGTCATCACACCTGCGGTGTTACGCCTCGCCAGTCAGGCGCTCGCCGAGGGCATCGATGTGGTGATGCTGAGCCGTCGAAACGCTATACCATGGTTCGTGAACTATCAGGATCAAAGAGTTGGCGATGGCCGGGGTCTCGCCCGCTACGTCGATTTCGTCCGATCCTTTTTCTCGAAGGGTCTAAAAGAACGAATCACAATCTCGACTGCCCACAAGTACAAGGGGCTTGAGGAGCCTATGGTAATCCTGCTCGATGCGGTCGCGCGCAGCTATCCACTGATTCACCCCGACTGGGCATTTCTTAGAGTTCTCGGGGATAGTCCTGAAACTATCACGAAAGAAGAGCGACGACTCTTATACGTCGCGTTGACGCGAGCCGTAGAAAGGCTGGTGATCATTACAGATGGAAGAAGTAAGTCGCCATTCCTTGAAGAAGTGGAGCGCAGCCAGTCCCCCGGTGCGATCAATTGGACGGACTATCCTCCTGTTCGTGACGTAACGAGTCGTTTCGTCGTAATAGTTGGGAACCAGGATCGCCGAGGGGGAGCCCCGACCTTTGCCATCAAGACCTTGTGAAAGCAACTGGCTATCAGTGGCAATCAACAGGCTGGCCCGGATGGGCCAAGAGCTTCCCGGCAGAGGGCTTCAGTATTGAGAGCATTAAGGCAGAGGTGTGGACAGGACCAGCGGATGGAATTGAAGTTCGAATTGTTGACGACACTGACACGCTTGCTGCCCGCTTCCTGATTGACGCCGGTAACTGGCGCTGCGTGGTCGACCAGTTGGAAACTCTGGACGGTACGGTCGTGGAACCGAGCGTGGACGCACAGGTGTGAGTGAAGGGACTGAAAGCTACCGTGCTACTGCCCGGCCGAGCAACAACGCATCGTGCGGCTCCTGATCGACACAGTGATCGTCTCGCCGAGCGGCCGGCAGCCGGGGCAGTTCCGAGGCGCCGGCGTGCTCCTTGTTGTCCGGAGCCGGCAAGTAGTAGTAGCGGTAGAGCCGCTCGTTCTTCTTCGGCGTGGACCACGGCGTCAAGGCCCGCCCGGATGACGGGGATGTGGTGGCAGCCGCCGTCGACAACGGTGCAAATCTGATTGTGACTTTCAATCTCAAGGACTTTCCGCCCGACATTCTCAAACGCCTCAATTTCGGGGCCGAGCATCCGGACGATATCATCGCGGATCTCGGCCCGCAGCCGGACGACTTTGTGCCACGGCGTGGTGTTCGCTTTCATTCAATGCGTTTGCCCCTACGGCTTTGCCCAGTTCTCGATCTTCAATCCCGATATCCGCTCGTGATGGCGTTTGTTGTTGGTCACAAGCACCGCCCGCAAGCTGCGCGCGTGCGCCGCGATCAGCAGATCCGTGTTGCCGAGCGGCTGTCCCTTGGTTTCCAGCTCAACTTTCATTTCGGCATAGGCATCCGCGGCGTCCCGATTCCAGTCGAGCGCGGACACATGCCGAAGAAAGGCGCCGACTACGGTCCAATTGACCTTCGCGTTGGACGAGCGCCGCACGCCGAACATCAACTCGGCATAAGTCACGACCGAGATCGCCTGACTTTCGAGCAGTACCGCGTTCATGCGCTTGCGCACTGCCTCTGGACGGTTGCGGATGACATAGGAACAGATGTCCGTATCGAGCAGATAGAGCGCGATTAGAAAAGGCGCCGCTCCTGCGGCGCGGATGTGCACCTCTGTGACGTCGGCCTGACAGTGCGTCCCACCCTCAGCCTTCCTTCACGTAGCATAGGTGATCGCGGCGATCACGGCGCCTTGGGGGTCTTGGAGCATGCAAAAGCGTCCGACCTTGGGGATGTCCGTCGGTGGGACCAAGGTCTTGGCGCCGAGCGCTTCGGCCTTCCTCGCCGTCGCATCGACGTCCTCGACGGTCACGTAGGTCCCCCAGTGGGGCGGCGCGTCGGAGGCGCATTCGGGGGGCCGCTTCATGATGCCGCCGATGCCCGCGCCCGCGCCGCCCGCCTTGATGACGGTATAGGTTCCCCGGCCCACGTCCATGTCCTCCAGCGTCCAGCCGAAGAGCGTGCCGCAGAAGTGCTTGGCGGCCTCGGGATCGGGGGTCATGAGCTCGCACCAACTGAAAGCGCCGTGGGTCTTGAAGGGGTCGTTCATAGCGTTTACTCCTTGGACGAAATGGGCCACGGAGATGGCGTTACCCGCGCCCTGGCGGTGTCGCGGCCCTAGCCACCGCCTAGCAGCCTATCGGACTCAGTTTGAACGGTAAAGCGTCGGCGCAGGTGTTGAGCACGACCATCGTTGGTCGAGCGGTCATGGATGCTGTACGGACGGTGAAATGATGAGGATCGGATCGATTCCTCCCCGGCTTTCAACCCTCATGCATCGGCCAGGCCGCGAAGTCCGGGGATGCGGAAGCCGCCCGGAGCCTTAGTTCGCGACCTGTCAACAGCATCCCCGAGCGTGCACGCTCACGATCGTTGGGCGGAGGCCTCCGGCCAGCCGCCGCAGCGGCCCTCAACGACCGGGTCGCAGAGGACCGAGAGGATGAGCTTCCGGGTCTCGGGCGGACGCCGGCGCGGCGTGATCCAGATCGCTGGCGGCGCGGCTCCGGCAGACGAAGAGGAGGAGGGGATGTTCGAGGACGAGGAGGGGAGTCCGAGCCGGGCAGTCTCGATGCGCTTCTGACCGACCTCGTTAGCGCCCCTCGCAACGATCTGCTGGTCGGCCGGACGAGCTTCCGCCGCGCCCCCATCGTGCTGATCCAGGACCGGGTCGTGCTCGCCTCCGACCGACTGCGGCTAACCATCGCGCGGTGCCGCTAGCCTGCGGTAGCGCGTGGGCCGGCGCGATCGCTCGGCGTCCTCGGCCTCACGCAGATCCTGGACGCGCAATCGCGCCTTACGATGCATGACGAGCGCGTAAAGGAAGGAGGCGAAGGCGCCCCCGCCCGCAAGGAGCACGGACAGGGGAGGGAGATCCCCGGTTCCCTCCCCTGTGTTGCGGGGGAGGGTCAGGGTGGGAGTAAAGGCGCTGCCGTCGGGAAGAAACCTTGGTCAGCGATCCGCCGGCCGACCCCCCACCCTCACCCTCCCCCGTCCGCAAAGAGCGCGGACTCCCCTGTGTAGCGGGGGAGGGTAGGGTAATGGTATGGACTCCTCCCCTCCCTAACGGCATCGTGATGTGCCAGAGTGGAAGATGAAACGACCACTTCAACGACTGGTCTTTACCCACAAGTTGATCGAGCACAAAG
>JALZID010000188.1 GCA_030860485.1 Pseudomonadota bacterium
ATCACATACCTAAGGGTTACCTCTACGCCGCCATCGGCTTCTCGGTGGTGATCGAGGCTTTTAATCAACTTGCACTCCGCAATCGCAGAAAATGGGCGGCCTCGATGCCGCGCCGGCGGCGCACGGCTGACGCGGTGTTGCGGCTTCTCGGCGGTGTTCCTGCCTCGCCGCCAGCCGCGGCGCGCCAGGACACGAGCACGCTGATCCCGGAGGGACAGAAGGAGGAGGCGTTTGCGGCTGCCGAGAAGGGGATGGTGCGCGGCGTTCTGACGCTTGCCGACCGGTCAATTCAGACAATTATGACGCCGCGGCCGGAAGTGAGCTGGATCGACCTGGACGATTCCAAGGAGGGCGTGTTAGCGGAGGTGCGTGAGAGCGCGCATCGTCAGTTTCTCGTGAGCCGTGGATCGATCGATGAGGTCGTAGGCATCGTACGCAAGGAAGATATCCTGGAGCTTTGTCTCGACGACAAGCCTTTTGACCTGATGCAGGTCGTGCAGAAACCCGTAGCGGTGCACGAGGACGCCTCGATTCTCGACACGCTCGAGATGTTCAAGAGCGCGCCCGTTGAGATGGCCTTGATGATCGATGAATATGGAAGTCTGCAGGGGATCGTCACGCAGACCGATTTCCTCGAGGCGATTGCGGGCGACCTGCCGGAGGCACAGACCGAAGAGCCGGAGGTGAAGGAGCTAGTGGACGGCTCATTGCTTATCGACGGTGCGATCTCGATCTACGACGCGCAGCAGCGGCTCGGCCTGGACATGCTCTCGGCTGGCGACTTCAATACGCTTGCCGGGTTCGTTCTCCGCGTCTTCGGCCGCATACCAGCGGTTGGTGAACGCATCGACTGGCGCGGTTGGAGCTTCGAGGTATCAGATATGGACGGATGGCGGATAAACAAAGTGTTCGCACGGCGCGTTGGTGCGGAAGGCGAATCATCTGTGGTGGATAACTTTGACACCTCATCCCCAGATGCTTGATACCGTCCCACCCTGCCTAAACAGGGGTTGTCCTCTCTCGAAAGGGGCAGCTACGGTCGCACCGCGAGAGGGAGAACGCTCTCCCACTTTCACGGTGCGTCCAAGTCCATCTTTTGCCGGATACCGTAACGCCGCTCACACGGCCATACTTTGCATCAACGGAGCTCGAACGGTCACGCGAGAGCTTCGGAGTCAGGTATAAAGCACCATCAAAGGACACAGTACCATGAACGAAATCATGACTTATGTATTAGCAGTTGTGGGCTTCCCCGGTGCAAGCAGATGGTGGTTGCCCCCGTGCTATGCGAAGGGTGCGGTCGATGAGGATGAACGACGATCAACACCGCTTTCTCCTAGCAAGGATACCGGATGGAGCAGGTTCCGCATCCTTACCAGGTTTGTAGGCTGCCATCGTGAGCACAAATTGAAAGTCGACACGCGCCGTGCCCACAGCAACCGCTCGCTACGCACCGAATACAAGACTTGCAGCAGCAAGGCGCGCAACAGGCGCTCCGGGGCGATCGAGGGTCGGCCTTCGATGGCATACATCGCATCGAGCTCCGCCGTCATGCCTGCCAGCGCCTCGTCCACGATGGTTCGGACCGGGCGCAACGGATGCGAGGGAGGCACCCGATCCTCCAGCGACACGTAGCTGACACATCCCGTCTTGACGATCATCTATTCCACGCACCGGATTGTCCTCCCAAGACCAACGTTCGAGAGATCTGATCGTCATACCACGTGAAAGTTCGACTTTTTCAACAGCCTGCTAATTAACACCAATTTGCGGAAGATAGCCGGAAGGATTCCGAACAGCGGAATCGGTCAGGCTATAGGCCGACTCCTGATGTAAGCGGGTCGGCTTTTTTATTGACTCGGCGACAGGCTGCCGGACAACCGGGCATCGCTCAGGGGTCCGGTGGAACGTAGGCCAGCAGGAGTCCCTTGAACGGATCGTGCTGGCTTTTGTGTTTTGTGGCTCAGTCCCGGGAGATTGCGTAAGACATATGTTGTTCCACTACCCGCTGCTGATACCGTTGGCGCCGCTGGCGGCAGCCCTGCTGACCGCTCTACCGAGCCGCCTGATCGGCGAGAAGAACTACCGCATCGGCGCGCTGGCCCACGCGGTGGCCTTCGGACTCGCCGTGCTGGTGCTCTTCCAGGTCGCCGCACCGGGCCACGAGGCGATCCGACTGCCCCTCTTCCCATCGCCGTGGAGCGGCGTGCAGTTCGCGCTCTCCATCGACCGGCTGGCCGCCGTGATGATGGTGTTGATCTCCGGGATCGGCACGCTGCTTTACCTCTATTCGATCCGGTACATGCAGCAGGAGCGGGGGCGAGCCCGGTACCAGACCTTGTTGGCGTTCTCGATCTCGACGCTGCTCTTCATGGTGTCCAGCGCCAACCTGGTGATGCTCTTCTTGTTCTGGCAGCTCCTGAGCTGGCTGCTCTCGCTGCTGGCCTACAACTATACACATCCTCCCACGGTCCAGGGCGCGTTCAGGACGTTCATCATGCTGCGGGCGGGAGACGTCGCGTTTCTCGCGGGTATCGTGCTGGCCTATCACCTTTACGGGACCGTGGAGTTCTCGCAGTTGTTTCTTCGGGCCGCCGACGATCACACCACCCTCTCGCTCTGGTGGCCCGGCAGCGGACTCGAGATCACCGGCGCCACCGCCGTGACGTTGTTGATCTTTGTCGGGGCCATGAGCAAGTCGGCCCAGTTTCCGTTGCACATGTGGCTGCCCGATTCGCTCTACGCGCCCACGCCGATCCACGCCCTGCTCCACGCGGGCATCATCAACGCCGGCGGGTTTCTGTTGAACCGCCTCGCCCCGCTGTACGGCCTCAGCCCGACGACCCTGCACGTCGTGTTCGGTGTCGGCCTGCTCACCGCGCTGCTCGGCGCCTCGATGATGCTGACCCAGAACGACATCAAGAAGACGCTGGGCTACTCCACGATCGGCCAAATGGGTTACATGATGATGGAGTGCGGACTGGGGGCGTTTGCCCTCGCGGTGTTTCATCTCATCGCGCACGGTCTCTTCAAGGCGACGATCTTCCTGAACTGCGGCAACGTGATCCATCTGGCCCGTCAGGAACCACGGGCGCCGCACAAGGCCGACGCAGGAGCGCCAATGGATTTTTCGGCCGTCACCTGGGCGACCGGATTCATCACCTCGCTCCTCCTCCCGCTGATTATTGTGCTGGCCGCGCACGGCGTGTTGCAGATTCCCTTATGGGATTCTGACGGCCTGGTGATTTTTCTGTTCTTCAGCTGGGTGACCTCATCCCAGGCGATCCTGACGCTCTATCGCCTCCGCGCGATCGGCTCCTGGAAAGTGGCGGGAATCATGCTGCTAACGCTGGTGTTGGTGATGTCTACCTACTTGCTGGCGGCGGAACGATTCACCCACTTTCTCTATCCGGCGCCCGGCGACGTGATCGCTTATCTCCATGCCGCCGCCTTGCCGATCCTGTTGTTCGACGAGATGGTCGTGGCCACGGCGCTCTTCGTCACCATGGGTTGGATCGTGATCTACGCTAAGAGCCACGGTCGCTCGATCCATTTGCTGGGATGGTTCAACGCCGTCCAGATCCGAAGCTACCTCTTTTTCATGAACCGGCTCTATTTGGACGGCCTCGCGCTCAGGCTCCGCCAAGGCTTCGGGCGGGTGATCAATCGGTTGGATCGGAGCAGGGCCCTCTTGCCGGTGGTCGCGGCAATCGCCCTGGCCCTTGCCGTGGCGCCCGCGATGACGCACGCGGGAATGCTCTCGATCGAACACGTCGCCCTCGTCTGTCTGGTCGCGCTCATGCTTCCGCTTTTTCCGGGGCATGGGCTCTATGTGGCGGCCCTGACCCGGTTGCCGGGATATGCGCCCATTCTGTCGGCGGTGCTTTTGCCGGTCGCGGGGCTGTACGGGTTTGCCGGCTTGCTTCCCGACCTGCCCGCGGAGCTGCTCGACGGCGTGAGTGTGCTGGCCGCGTTCGGTACCCTCTACGGGTCGATCAAGGCGCTGGCCCAGGTGCGGGTGGCCCGCGTGGTGGCCTACGGCGGTCTGACACTCTACTCCATCCTCTGGTGGCATCTGGCTGTTGCGCGGACCGTAACTCCGCAGGCGATCGTGTACGCCGGTTCGGTGGCCCTGGTCACTGTCGGGCTGCTCGTCGCGTGGCGTGCGGTGCGCACGCGGTACGGTGATCTGGCGCTCGACCGGATCGGCGGGCTGGCGCGGCCCATGCCCCGCTTTGCCGTACTATTTGCGCTCTTGGTGATGGCGGCCGTGGGGCTGCCTCCCTTCGGGTTGTTTTCGGGTTACGTGGCCATGCTGCTCCACCCGTCGATCGTGATTTCCCTGGGTATCTCCGTGGGGCTGACGGTCATTTTGGCGGCCTGGTTTGCGGCCTCGTGGTACACGTTCACCTTGATGCAGCGGGTGCTCTTCGGCCCGCACCGTTCGGATCTTCTCTACGACGATCTGCGCCCCGCGGAGCTCGCCCCGTTGGTGGTGGTGCTCGTGCTCCTGTTGGCCCTGGGTCTTGCGCCGCACGGGCTGGTCGATTTCTTCGGCGCCAATGCCCTGACGGCCTGGAACGTGCGATGAACCCCGTGGAACAGACCACGTCCTACAGCGACACGCAGCGGGCGCAGCTCCGGGCCGTGATCCTGCTCTCGAGCGAGATCATCGCCCCGTACTGGCCCATGCGCACGTTCGTCCATCACAATCCGTTGCACGGATTGGAAGAACTCCACTTCGACGAGGCCGCGCAACGGGGCCAACGGGTGTTGGGTGGCAAGGGGTATCTGTCTCTTGAGGTGTTCCGCGATTATGCCCGCTCGGGCCGGATTCTTCCCCGGCACATCGACGCCGCGCTGAAGCCGCGTGTGCACGACAAACAGGTCACGTTGGGTGCTCGCCGGATCACCGACTTCGACGTGCTGCGGGCCCGGCTGCTCCACGGTCTCTCGGCGCCTCCGGTGGACGTACTCGACGCCATGATCGCCCGCCGTCCGGATCGAGCCGTGATTACCGCACTCGCGGATCACCTCTCCCGCGGCCCGGCGGGGGGCGGCCACGCGCAGGCGCGGGAGAAGGATGACGATCCGGCTGGGTTCGGCCGCCACGCCACGCTGGGGTCCTGGTGCGATCGCAGGTTGGGCACCGACATCACGGCCCGAATCAACCGGGAAATGATCAAATGGTGCGAGGCGTTCCTAGACGAAGACCATGCGGCTTGGGCGATGCCCGGCCGGGAGAGGGGTTTCTACGCGGCGTGGAGGTCGCTGGCCGCGTTGGAATGGTCGCCCTGCGGCATCACCCGGAGCCGCCGGAAGCTCGCGCGCTTGCCGGCTCATCCGGAGGACGCGTTGCTGGACCACCTGGCCGCGCTCAGTATTCCGCCCGAATGGTGGCAGGACTATCTTGCCCGGCATTTCGCGGCCCTGCCCGGGTGGGCGGGCTTCATCAAGTGGCGCGCGGATCAAACCGACTACGAGTGGCAACACGCGTATCCCGTTGATCTGGTCCAGTACCTTGCCGCGCGCCTCTGGTACGAACGCGAGTTGGTGCAGCGGGTTTGTCGAGCGGAACTCGGCGTCGACGGGAATGTCCAGGCGATCCGGGGTGCGGCGGCATCGAAGGATGCGCCGAAGGTGGACCGCGCCGGGCTTGACGTTCGGTCCGGGTCGTGGCGGCTGGTGGAGCTTGCGACCGCGTTGGACATCGCGCCTTCGGTGCTGATGGATACGGCGCCGGACACGCTCAAAACCTTGCTGGACTGGCAGGACGGCTTTCCCGAATCAGAACATGGGCCAGTGTGGTTGAACGCGTTCGAAGCCGGCTATCAGGAGCAGTTGCTCGAGAAACTCCGGCCCAATCTGGTCAAGTCGCTCTCGGCGACATCCGTCCGCCCGCAATCGCAGGCGGTATTTTGCATCGACGTGCGCTCCGAATCGTTCCGGCGTCACCTTGAAACCGTGGGCGACTACGACACCTTCGGCTTCGCCGGATTTTTCATCGTCTTCATCCGGTACCGGGCCATGGGCCGTCATCACGATACCGATCAGTTCCCGGTGATCATGAAGGCGAAAAACACGGTGCGTGAAGTGCCCCGGGTTTATCAGAGCCAACTGCTCTTGCGGCACCGGACCGGCACCAAGCTGCTGCACGCGGGCCACGAGCTCCTGCATGATCTCAAAGAGAACGTTGTCACGCCCTACGTCATGGTGGAGTCCTTGGGCTGGTTCTACGGCCTGCCGCTGATCGGGAAAACGGTGTTCGCCTCGTGGTATCAGCGGGTGGCCGCCCGGCTGCGAGGCCTCTTCGTGCCGCCGGTCTCCACCAGCCTGACCGTGGACAAGCTGTCGCAGGAGGAGGTCACCGAAATGCTGGTCGCCGAACAGCGCGGGATCATCCGCCGCGCCCTGCAGGAGCGGTTCGGGGACCGCGATCTGAATCTGTCGCTCGAGCGGCTGGAGTACCTGCGCAAACGGGCGTTGGACGAGAGCCAGGGATCGCTGTCTTCCGAAGAAGAAGCGGCGTTCATCGAGGTGTTGCGGGAGCAGTACCGCATCAATCCCGGCGGCGCCTTCGCGCGCATGGAGCGCATCACGCGCACGGGATTCACCCCCACGGAGCAGGCCTTCACCGTGGAAACCGCGCTCCGGATGATGGGGCTGACCGAGAATTTTGCCCGTCTGGTCCTGTTCTGCGGCCACGGCAGTACGTCGGAGAACAATCCCTTCGAGGCCGCGCTCGACTGCGGCGCCTGCGGCGGCAATAAGGGCAAGCCGAATGCGCGCGTTCTCGCGATCATGGCCAACAAGGCGTCGGTGCGCGAGGCGCTGGCCAAGAACGGCCTCGTGATCCCCCAGGACACATTTTTCATCGCCGGCCAACACGACACCACCACCGACACGGTCGAGATCTTCGATCTGGAAGACATCCCGCACACGCATCTCAACGACCGGCAGCGGTTGGATCGCGATCTGGCCGAGGCCGGCCTTCGGAACAGTCGGGAACGGTGCGGTCGATTCCCCGAACTCTCGTCCACACTCCCGCGCGCGCAGGCCGCACGGGAGACCCGTCGGCGGAGCGGCGACTGGAGCCAGGTCCGTCCGGAGTGGGGTCTGTCGGGCAACGCCGCCTTCATTGTCGGGCGTTCGGAGCTGACTCAGGGGCTCGACCTCGGGGGGCGGGCCTTTCTCCATTCGTACGATCATCGGGGAGACGAGACCGGCCGGCTGCTGGAAATCGTCATGACCGGGCCGCAGATCGTGGGCCAATGGATCAATATGGAGCACTACTTTTCCACGGTGGATACGGAGGTCTACGGCAGCGGCAGCAAGATCTACCACAACGTGGTGGGACGGTTCGGCATCATGTCCGGGCCCCAGAGCGATCTCCGCACCGGCCTGGCCTGGCAAACCGTCATGGACGGACCCCGGCCGTATCATGAGCCCATGCGGATGCTCACCCTGATCGAAGCGCCCCGGGAGCGGATCCTCCAGATCATCGGGCGCCACCGGATCCTTCGGCAGCTCTACGACAACGAGTGGGTCCGCCTGGTGGCGCTTGACCCGGACCAGGGAATTTTCTTTTACTATGTGCCGAAGCAGGGATGGACCCCGGTGGGCGATGGCGGCCCATCGCTTCGAACCGAAACGATCTGACCAGGAGAACACCGCATGGCCGGCCTCGGTCCTTCATCCCATGAAGGAAATCAGGATCATCATCCAGGGCAAACAGGTCAAGTTCGTGGCCGATTTGCTGGACAGCATCAAGGCGACCGGGTACACGATCTTCCACAACATTTCGGGCAAAGGCCATCACGGCTTTCATACCGCTCACCCCATGTTCAATGAAATGGACAGCCCGGTGATGCTGGTCACCGTGGTCCCGCAAGAGAAAGTGGAGCCGATTTTGGCCGGCTTGAAGCCACTGTTTGATCGGTATGCCGGTGTGATACTCGTCTCCGACGTCGCTGTCAGCCGCGCCGAATACTTTTCCGGGCCCTCCGACAAGCGGTGACCAGTTTCGGTCCCGTTGGGCGCGCGTGCCCGTGGTCCCTTCCCACGGTCCGCGCCGACGATGTCATGGGATTCTCCCCGGCACCCCGGCCGGCCTTGGGCGAGTGGAACAGACGAATCGCCTATGGCGCAAGAAATAAACGGTGTCACAAGATATCGGGCGTGTTCATACCCCTCCCTGCCCCTGATGAGAGGCCGCTGCGGATGAGCTCGCCGGCCAAGAACTGGAGATCCTCAAGCCGATCGCGAGGTCATTGCATATCCCTGATCACACGCCGTGTGTTGCTCGAGCTTTAATAGCCGCCCCACCCTGCCTGAACAGCGGTCGTCGTCTCTCGAAAGGGGCAGCTATGGTTGTACCGCGAGAGGGGGATCGTTCTCCCGCTTTCACGGCGTGTCCAACTCCATCTTCTGCCGGATATCTTAACGCCGCTCACACGGTCATACTTTGCATCAACGGAGCTCGAACGGTCGCGCGAGAGCTTCGGGACTAAATATAATTTACCATCAAAGGAGACAGTACCATGAACGAAGTCATGACCTACGTATTAGCAGTGTGGGCCTCCCCGGTGCAAGCAGTGATTGCTTTCTTGATCTTGGCCGGCGCAGTGTTCTGGCTATACAAATGGACCCAGCATGAGCCTCGAACGCCGCACACTGGAAAGCACATCGGCGAGGCTGACCCACGCCGAATGCCGTTACCCGTCAGGTAGCGACGAGCACGGCTCGTGAGGTATCCGGCTGCCTACCGCGGTTGGCCTGGCAGGGGTCGTTCCGCCC
>JALZID010000189.1 GCA_030860485.1 Pseudomonadota bacterium
GTGTGACCCTCTTCCTTTACAGCCTCATTCTCGACTATCTTCAACATCGGTGGCGTCTCCTTCCACCGGCCTAGGCCGGCGTCGCGTTTGATTCACGCGGAAGGATACGCCGCCTCTCTCATGTCTCCCATCCACAACTTAGGGTTATACCTCAGTCTACAATGGCCGGTTTCGCATCATCCCTCGGCAGATCGTCTTGGAGGATATTCGCCAGCAAGCTGCGGCGGGCGCACGCTACGATGGCGCTCACTTTCACCTCGGCGAGTGTCCGATTCGGCAGGGCATAGCCCTTCGCCAGCCGCCCGACCACATGGCCTGCCCTATCCCGAACATCGCGCTCGACGAGATCGAGTGCGTCTCCGATCCTGAGGCGGGCAATGGCCGCGTGCACCGGGTGTTGCGCGGCGCGGCGGCCCGCGTAATCCAGCATAGGAGTGTGCTAGAGTGTTCTCATGGCCGATGCGGCCGCGGAAAGAATAGAGGGTCGAATGAAAGTATTCCTATGTTGGTCCGGGGAGAGGAGTCGAAAACTAGCAGAAATACTCAGGGACTGGCTGCCGGCAGTGATTCAGGCCGTTAAACCCTACTTCACACCTAACGACACTGAAAAGGGAGCTCTATGGCCAAACGAAATCTCTAAAGAATTGGAGCAATCAAGCGTCGGAATCATCTGCCTCACCAGAGCTAACCTGCAGCCCCCGTGGCTGATGTTTGAGGCTGGTGCCTTGGCGAAGAGCATGGAAGACTCTCGTGTCGTTCCATTACTGTTTGGTGTCGACTCTTCCGACTTGCGAGTAGGCTCACTACTGCTGTTTCAAGCCGCTTCGTTTAATGAGGATGAAGTACGCAAGCTGCTTAAAACTATCAACGCAGCGCTCGGGGATAGTGGACTTTGACAGCCAGGTCCTGGAATCGGTCTTTGAGAAGTGGTGGCCCGAACTGGAGCAGAAAGTGGCTGTGGCCATGGAATCTGCTGTTTCAGAACAAGAGATGGAACGTCGCACAGATAGAGAGATTTTGGAGGAGCTCCTGGAGTTAAGTCGGGCAGAGTTCTATGGCTTACGTCCGACCGTAGACCCTGTTCTTTTGCGGGCCATTGATGATTTAGAACTCACGACCCGAACGGGGAATATCCTGAAGGCGGAGGGTATCTACTTTATCGGCGATCTCATTCAACGAACAGACGTGGAGCTTTTGAAGCTGCCGAATTTGAAGAAGGAGAATTTACTAGAAATCCTAAGCATTCTCGCAACTCGCGGACTCTCTTTGAGGACGCGGGTTGAAAATTGGCCGTTTCGGCGGGATGTTAAACGAATGGGCATCAGTGAAGCTAATGGCAAAAGGAAAGGGGAGGCTGAGCCTCCGCGATAATCCTCTTTGTTCCTCTCTAACGTATCTTGAGGAAATGCAGCAGTCTGTACCAATGAGGCCTAACTGCTGTTACATGTATTAGGCGCAATGCGGCCAACCATCCAGACAATCGTGACCAGTCTGGTGTAATCGTTGTTGTTGCACTCCACTTGTCACCATCAAACTTCCTGTCAACAAAGCGGAAACCTTTTGGTGGAGTTCGTAGCGTTTCCTCGTCAAATTGTGGTGATGGCTTATCACCTCTTTCTCCTGCTAACTCTTCCTTGAGCGCTTTCAGTTCGGGGTTTTCTTTTATTACGTCTACGATTCGTTTCGTGCTCATTCCCTGGTCCTCATTTAGGGTCTGTAGACTCTTGCGTCGTGCTCTTCTTCCTCGAGTCCAGGTGCTTCTTGATGATCTCATCGAACTCTCCTGCGTGAAGTCCTTTTAGTACCCACTTGTATCGTTCATCAGTTTCTCCTTTGTCGGTTCAAGGAATGCAAAGACCTCCACATTCTTGTGTCGCACTGCGCCGCGCCAACCGTCCTTGGTTTGTTCGTACCACAGGCTGTCTTCACCTGCGGATAGCGCCCGCGAGGTGCCTTTCCGTGCCGAGGATCATGTATTCGCGTGCTCTGGTGACCTCATCGAGCTTACTCGATACTACTCGTTTACGTCGTGGAGTGGCAAAAACTACACCATCCAAGAAAGAGCGGTTTTGTGACTGCTTATCGGGGGACAGTTCGTCACTGTCCTTTTCGGTTTCATCAGGTTGTGTCTTATCGGACATCGGTCTGTCTCCAAGGTGGTGGCGAACCTGGATGCTACCTGATTTCGGAATATAACATCCAGTGCGTCGGGATTGGCGGGCAGCGGGCGGAACGAGGGCTTGTCGAAGTGCCTTGCGAGCAGCGTCTCCGCATGGTGGTTGTCCCGGCATGCCGGTTACGCGAGGATTGGAGTCACGGCGGCCATTGTAGAATGAGCGCCTCATGATGCAACAGCATCTCAAAGCCCCGGTCGCCACATCGCCCATCCTCCGGGGCGCCCTGTGCGCCCTCGGCGCCTCGCTCATGATGGCGCTCATGGGCGGCGCGGTGCGCATGGCCTCCACCGAGATCCCGAACGAGATGGTGGTGTTCCTGCGCAATGCCTTCGGCCTACTGGCGCTCTGGCCCTGGATCCGGAGAGTAGGGTTATCGGGGCTCGCCACCGATCAGTGGCCGGGGCATCTGCTCCGCTCCCTCACCGGGCTCTCGGCGATGTACTGCTTCTTCTACGCCATCGCGCGGCTCGACCTGGCGCAGGCGGTTTTGCTCAACTTCAGCGCCCCGCTCTATATCGCGCCCATCGCCTGGCTGTGGCTCGGGGAGGCGATCACGGGAAGGCTCATGCTCTCGGCCGTCATCGGCTTCGCCGGGGTGGTGCTGATCCTGAAACCCGGGACGGCGCCGTTCTCGATGGACGCGGCGATCGGCGCGTTCTCGGGGCTTCTGGCCGCCGTTGCCATGGTGTCGCTGCGGAGCATGGCCCCGAGCGAGCCGCCGGTACGCGCGGTCGTCTATTTCAGCGCCATCGGGACCGTGGTCTCCGCGGTGCCGCTCATTTGGGCGTGGGAGACGCCCGCGCTTTTCACGCTCCTCATCATGGGCGCCGCGGGCATCTTCGCGACGCTCGGACAGATCCTCTTGACCACAGGCTACCTCCTCGCGCCGGCCGCCCGCGTGGGGCCCTACACGTACAGCACCGTCATCTTCGCGACGCTCATCGGCTGGATCTTCTGGCACGAAGTGCCCGATCGCATGAGCACCGCGGGCGCGCTCCTCGTGTGTCTGGCCGGGATCCTGGCCGTGGCGCGGGGGAAGGCACCTCAGATAGAATACCCGGCGACCTAGCCCGTCAAGCCTATCCACAACAAGACCGCCGAGCGGGGCGGCCTGGAGAGCAAGTCATGTCCGACATAGAAATCGCCCAACAGGCCAAGATGCGGCGGATCATGGAGCTGGCGCAGGACCGGCTCGGGATCCCGGATGATTATCTCGAGCCCTATGGCCACTACAAGGCCAAGCTGTCCCTGGACTATCTCGACACCATCAAGGACCGCCCCGACGGTAAGCTGATCCTGGTCACCGCCATGACCCCGACCCCCGCCGGGGAGGGCAAGACCACGACCACCGTGGGGCTCGGCGATGCCCTGAACCGCATCGGCAAGAAGGCCCTGATCTGCCTGCGCGAGCCTTCGCTCGGACCGGTGTTCGGGATGAAGGGCGGGGCCGCCGGCGGCGGCTATGCCCAAGTGGTCCCGATGGAGGACATCAACCTCCATTTCACGGGCGACTTCAACGCCATCGGGCTCGCCAACAACCTCCTGGCGGCGATGCTCGACAACCACATCCACCACAGCAACGCGCTCGGCTTCGATCTGCGCCGCATCGCCTGGAAGCGCGTCGTGGACATGAACGACCGGGCGCTGCGCGACCTCACCGTGGGTCTGGGCGGTCCCGGCAACGGCTTCCCGCGCCAGGACGGCTTCGATATCGTCGTGGCCTCGGAGGTCATGGCGATCTTCTGCCTCGCCAACTCCGTCGAGGACCTGAAGAAGCGCCTCGGCAACGTCGTCGTCGGTTACACCCGGGACCTAAAACCGATCCGCGCATCGGACCTCAACGCCCACGGCTCGATGACGGTGCTCCTGAAAGACGCCCTGAAGCCCAACCTGGCGCAGACCTTGGAGAACAACCCGGCATTCATCCACGGCGGTCCCTTCGCCAACATCGCGCACGGGTGCAATTCCGTGATCGCCACCAAGACAGCGCTCAAGCTGTCGGATTACGTCGTGACCGAGGCCGGATTCGGGGCCGATCTCGGGGCCGAGAAGTTCATCGACATCAAGTGCCGCAAGTCCGGGTTGAGACCGGACGCGGTGGTGATCGTGGCGACCATCCGGGCGCTCAAGTTCCACGGCGGCGTCGATCTCAAGTCGCTCAACGTCGAAAACCTGCCGGCCGTGGAGAAAGGCCTCGCCAACCTGGAGCGCCATGTCCACAACGTGCGCAACCACTTCGGCCTTCCCTGCATCGTGTCCATCAATCATTTCACCCACGATACCCCGGCCGAGCTCGATCTCGTCAAGAAAAAGATGGCACACCACGAGGCACCCGTGGTCGTGGCCCGCCACTGGGCCGATGGCGGCGCCGGGGCCGAGGATCTGGCCCGCACCGTCGTCGAGGTGATCGACCGGGTGCCGGCGGTTTTCCGCTTCGTCTACGAGGATTCGGCCACGCTGTGGGAGAAGGTGACAACGATCGCCACCAAGATCTACGGGGCGCGCGGGGTCACCGCGGACGCCAAGGTGCGGGGCCAGATCCAGAGGCTCCAGGAGGACGGCTACGGCCATTACCCGGTGTGCGTCGCCAAGACACAGTACTCGTTCTCGACCGATCCCCAGCTACGCGGCGCTCCGTCCGGGCACGAGATCGGCGTTCGCGAGGTGCGGCTCTCGGCCGGTGCCGAGTTCGTGGTCATGGTCTGCGGCGACATCATGACCATGCCCGGCCTCCCCAAGGTCCCGGCGGCCGAGAAGATCGATATCAACGAGGTGGGCAAGGTGGTCGGATTGTTTTAGTCCGACGGCTCGCGCAATTGACCTGCGCGGCACGCGCGAGATCGTTGAGGCCGGCACATGCCGAATCGCGCAGGAGACTGGTTTCGACAGGCCGAGCGCGACCTGAAACAGGCCGTGGCCTCCGCCCGAGACGGTTTGCACGAGTGGGCGTGCTTCGCGGCCCAGCAAGCGGCCGAAAAAGCCGTCAAGGCCCTGCATCTCGCGCACGGCCAGGAGGCCTGGGGTCACGTGGTGGCACGTTTGCTCGCCCAGTTGCCCCTCGCCGTACCGCCCGATCTGATCGAAAAAGCGCGGGTACTGGACAACTATTACGTCCCGACCCGCTACGCCAACGGCCACCCCGAGGGCGCGCCTTTCCAGCATTACGGCGCCTTGCAAAGCGGCGGGGCCATCGATTATGCCCGTGAGATCCTTGACTTCGTCCGTCCTCAGATGGCCTGACCGGCGATCCGTCGAGGAGTCGCTGCACGGCTGGCTCGCGCGCGAAGAGGGCCGCCACCCCGAGCTCGTGCGTCTCGGGTATTTCGGGTCTTACGCCCGTGGCGATTGGGGCGTGGGCAGTGACCTCGACCTCATCGCCCTGGTGCGCGAGGCGGACGAGCCGTTCGAGCGCCGCGCCCTGTCCTGGGACTTGAACCCGCTGCCCGTCCCGACCGAGTTACTCGTTTACACCGAGCCGGAGTGGCGCCGGCTCCTCGATACGAACTCGCGCTTCGCCGAGACCGTCAGGCAGCAAGCGGTGTGGGTCTATCCTTAGCCCGCACAGCGCGACAGCTTCGTGCGAGCGCACGGGTACGCACGCGGATCTCTTTCGGTGACAAGGCGAGCGTCATCGACGACACCCACATCGCCTTCGCCTCGACCCCCTACCTCGAAGGCGCGGCGCTCAACTACCCGCCTGGAGCGTGACCGTCAGCTCGGTCTTGCCGCCCTCCCGCAATATCTCGACCGGCACGGCCTCGCCGACTCGGTGATCGTCGAGGAGGCCGAGCAGTTTCGCGACGCTATCGACGGGCTTGCCTCCGATGGCGACGATGATGTCCCCCGGGGTGATGCCGGCCTCATCGATGCGGGCACCGCGCAGGCCGGCCGCCTCGGCGGCCGATCCCGGTCTCACCCGGAGCACGAGCACCCCTTCGATGCCGAGCTTCTCCGTTATTTGGCGGTTCAGCTCCTCGTCCACCTCGATCCCCAGGGCCGGACGGACGTACTTGCCCCCGCTCACGAGCTCCGGGACGACCCGGTTCACGGTGTCGACCGGCACCGCGAACCCGATCCCGGCGAACGCCCCCGAGGGGCTGAAGATGGCGGTGTTGATCCCGATGAGCCGGCCCGCGGAATCGAGCAAGGGACCGCCCGAGTTGCCGGGGTTGATGGCGGCATCGGTCTGGATCAGGTGCTCGATGACGGTGCCCTGGTCCGAGGGCAGCGAGCGGTCGAGGGCCGAGACGATGCCGGTGGTCAATGTCCAGTCGAGGCCGAAGGGGTTGCCGATGGCGAACACCTTCTGCCCGACGTGGAGGTCCTGGCTCGTGCCGAGGAGCACGGCAGGGGGGCGATCCAAGGCGACGCCGATGCGCAGTACGGCTAAATCGTGGGCGTCGCTCGCTCCCACCAGCGCCGCCCGATAATCCCGCCCGTCGGAGAGCCGCACGCGCGCGTCCGAGGAGTCGGCGACGACGTGGTAGTTGGTGACGACGTGTCCCGCATCATCCCAGATGAAGCCCGAGCCCGTGCCCCTGGGGATGCTGAAGATATTGCGTGTCCAGGGGTCCATGACCTGCTCGCGGGTCGTGATGAAGACGACCGAAGACTTGGCCTGTTCGAAGAGCTGGATGGTGCTCTGCTCATCGGCGGCCAGATCCCCGCGCGGCGTTACCACCCTCGGCGTCGCGGTCGCCCCGCCGATCTGCCGGGTAAGTGAGGGAAAGCCTTGCCAGAGGACGAACAGAACGGCCGCCACGATGGCCACCCAGAGAAGAGGGGAGCGGAACGGTTCGCGGTTAGGGCTCATGGTGGCTCTTTCCTTCTTCTGTTGTGCCCGCCGGAGGTCAGCTCGAGCGGCCTCTCGTCGCGCTCGCGTAGCACCCAGTACACCCCGCCCAGGGCCAGCAAGGCTACGGCCAACGCGGCGATCTTTGTCGCCTCGGTTGTGGCGGTATCCAGAATGACGAACTTGCGCGACACGGCGATGAGGGCGATCAGCACCACGGTCTGACCTGGATGATGCTGTCTCGGCGCAAGGCCACGCGAATGATGGAGTGTTTGAACTCCATGGCGATCAGCAGGGTCATGATCATGCCGAAGAGGCCCTGAAACGCGGCGTGATCGAGCAGGTGGAAGGCCTCCGCGGCGAGCAATATGAGCACGGCGCGAATGAGCTGAAAGAGGGAGATCACGATGACCACGGCGATCACATTGGCCAGGATCAACGCCACGACCTGCTCGAAGCGCTCGTAGAAGGTCATGATGGCCCATTCGTCGGAAAAGCGCCGGCGAGCGCTCGCCCAGTATTGCTGTGTGTCACTCATGGCGTGTTTCGCTCATCGCCACCTCTAATCTATCTCCATGCCGGCTCGCCGGAGGCGCGCGCGCAGCCGCTCGATCTCATCCAGCAGGTCGAGGATGAGGGCGGCGGCCTCGGTGCTGGCCTCGAAGTCGCGTGCGAGCCTCGCGAGCCGGCGCGCACGCAAGACATCCAGGGCGCCGAAACGCCATGCCGCCTCATCCCTGCCCACGGGTGACAGGACACCGACCTCGACCAGTTCCACGACCCACGCGGTCTCGGCCCCGCAGGCCTCGACCATCTCCTCAAGCGACAGGGCATCTTGTTCGCGGACGAGAATACCGGTGAAGATATCATCCATCTGGTTTCACACGCCCAAGCCGCGGCGGGGATCGAAGGCCAGCTCCCGCGCCATGGTTTGATAGATCTGTTTCGCACGATCCGTCTGGGCCGGGGGCAGGACCACCTCCAATACGAGATAAAGGTCTCCGGGCGGTTCTCCGGGGATCCCGCGACTCCGCAAGCGCAGCTTGCGCCCTGCTTGGGAGTGGGGCGGGACCTTGACCTCCACCGTGCCCCCCGGCGTGGGTGCCTTGACCGCGGCCCCGAGCGCAGCCTCCCAGGGTGTGGCCGGCAGGCTTACATACACGTCGCGGCCGTCCACCCGGTAGAACGGGTGGGGCTTGAATGCGATCTCGATGTAGAGATCGCCGGCCCTCCCGCCCTGCGGTCCCGCCGACCCTTGACCGGCCAGGCGGATCAACTGCCCTTCGCGTACCCCCGTGGGGATACGCACGTTAAGCGTGCGCTTGCGCACCGTGAGACGCCCTTCGGCGTCCAGTTCAGGTACCCGCAATGTCACGGCGCGTGTGGC
>JALZID010000190.1 GCA_030860485.1 Pseudomonadota bacterium
GCAGGTAAGGGGTGTCACGATCACAGGGACGGAAATGGCTCATGCGCGCTCGCTCATCGGAACCCTGACCGATCCGATCCCCTCGCGCTTGAAAAGTTCCACGCTAAGTCCGACAGGCTGCTAGGGCGCTCTGCAGAAAGGGCGGCATGCGGGTCCGTCAGCGCCCCGAATGACCTAGAAGGTCACGGTCGGACACGACCCCTGGCGCGGCGTCAAAGGCCCAGCCAAATTACCGGGGCGTGGTGCCCGCGACCGGATTCATTCCATCCAGCGCGCTACCAGCGAAAATAGGCGAGCGCCTGATCGCCCAGGAACCACAGGGCGACGATCACGACCACGAAGTAGAGCACGGTCACGACGAGCCAGAAAAAGGCCACGAAGATCATGAGCCCGTCCTGCTCGAGCTCGGCCACACATGCGAAGAAGATCCCGAGCGCCGGAAGGAGGTTGTTGAAGGGCATCCCGAAGGCCGGGATGGCCATGAGCAGCCCGCCCGCCGCGATCGTGAGCCCGCCGATGCGTTGGCCCTGCCGGCCGCTGACCCAGCCGCTGTAGCGCGGGCGGGTGAAGGGCCGGCACCAGCCGAGGATCTTGAGGCAGATCTTGATGATCACCTCCCAGGTCTTCTCCCCCATGACGGTGGCCCGGACCCTTTTCGGTAACACCGGCGTCGGGTGGCCGCGGAAAAGCTGCCATCCGAGCAGGGCGAAGGTCAGGCCGCCGATGACCGACAGCGGCCCGAGCGTCAAGGGTTGCAAGAACGGGAGGGCCAGGATGATGCAAATGAAGGCGTAGGCCGCCTCCTCGATGGAGTCGAGGACCTCACCCAGGGTCAGCGCCTCGTGGCGGGCGCGCTCGGCGCAGCGATTGAGCGTTGCAACCAGCGTGGCATAGTCGGCCATCTCAGCGCTTCCTCCTCGATCGGAATTCGGTAGCGAACAACAGTCCCACGCGCCGATGACAGGCGAGCGGACGTCCGGGTTCTCGGTTCAATGGATGAGCGCCCCTCGAAGGCATGGCGCCAGGCATGCTGGCGCTCGATGACGGTCCCGGCGGGGGCGGCGGACAATAGTAGGGTGAGTGCTCCTGCTTGTTCAAGCGCCGGGGCGGCCATAGCTCTGTCAAGGCCAGGGCTGTGGGGCGCGTCCCGGGCATGGGGCGAGGACCGATCACCGGTTTGCTCGTGCCGCGAGGGTGATTTCCCGGATCGGGGCCGAAGTGGACAAATAGCTCGTTCAAAACGCCGATGAGGGCGGCGCAGGGTCGTGCCGGGGGGCCGGGTCGTCGTCTACGGGCCCCACGGCGGTCTGTCCGCCGCGCCGTCCGTGATAGATGAGCGGCACGGGGTGACAGGCGCTGGCCGCCGGCATAGACTGTATATCACATCAGTCCAGGGCGCCGGGCCATGCCCCCTCCCTACGCCGAGCTGCACTGTCTCAGCAACTTCACCTTCTTGCGCGGCGCCTCGCACCCCGAGGAGCTCGTCGCCCGGGCCTATGCGCTCGGGTATGAGGCGCTCGCGCTCACCGACGAGTGCTCGCTCGCGGGGGTGGTGCGCGCTTATGTGGCCGCCAAGACCTGCGGGCTTGCGCTCCTCATCGGCACCGAGGTGAGGATCGCCGACGGCCCCAAGCTCGTCCTGCTCGCGACCGATCGAGACGCCTACGGGGACCTCTCGGCCTTGATCACCGCCGGGCGCCGGCGGGCCGGGAAGGGCCGTTATCAGTTGCGCCGTGCGGATCTGGAGACGGGTCTATGCGCTTGCCTCGCGCTGCTCCTCCCTGAGGATACGCCCAGGGACGAAGAGGAAGCCCGCTGGCTCGCCCGGCGCTTCCCGGAGCGCGCCTGGATCGCGGTCGAGCTGGTGCGCGAGGGGGCGGACCGGGTGCGGCTACGCAGGCTCGAAGGCCTGGGCCAGGATACCGGTCTGCCGCTCTGCGCGGCCGGGGATGTACACATGCACGGCCGCGAGCGGCGGCCGCTGCAGGATACGCTCACCGCCATCCGGCTCGGGACCCCGCTCGAGTCCGCGGGTCACGCCCTCTACCCGAACGGCGAGCGCCATCTCCGCGATCGGGAGACGCTGTCCCGTCTTTATCCCGAGAGGCTCTTGATCGAGACCATCGAGATCGCGCGGCGCTGCCGGTTCTCGCTCGATGAGTTGCGCTACGAGTATCCGGAGGAGCTGGTGCCGGCGGGCGAGACGCCGGCGAGCCACCTCTGTTCCCTGACCCATGCCGGTATGCAGAGGCGCTGGCCGGGCGGGGTCCCGGCCAAGGTCCGGGCCCAGGTGGAGCACGAGCTCGAGCTCATCGCGGAGCTGGGCTACGAGCCCTATTTCTTGACGGTCGAGGACATCGTGCGCTTTGCCCGCACCCAGGGGATCCTGTGCCAGGGGCGGGGCTCGGCGGCCAACTCGGCGGTCTGCTACTGCCTCGGGATCACCGAGGTGGACCCCGCGCGCATCGAGGTCCTGGTCGAGCGCTTCATCTCCAAGGAGCGCCACGAGCCCCCCGACATCGACGTCGATTTCGAGCACGAGCGCCGCGAGGCCGTGATCCAGTATCTCTACGGGAAGTACGGCCGCGAGCGCGCCGCCCTCACCGCCACCGTGATCACCTACCGCCCGAAGAGCGCGATCCGCGACGTGGGCAAGGCCCTTGGCCTCGGGCTCGACGAGGTGGACCGGTTGGCCAAGAACGTCTACTGGTGGGACGGGAAGGGCATCGTCCCCCCAGTTATAAGACCTGGTGGGCTCTCCGAGATCGATCTGGACCCCCAGAACCCGGTCATTGCCCGGCTCATGCGGTTGGTGCGGGAGATCGTCGGGTTCCCACGCCACCTCTCCCAGCATGTCGGCGGGTTCGTGATCTCGCGCGGGCCGCTCTCGAGGCTCGTGCCCATCGAGAACGCGGCCATGGAGGGCCGCACCGTCATCGAGTGGGACAAGAGCGATCTCGATGCGCTCGGCCTGCTCAAGATCGATTGCCTCGGGCTCGGGATGCTGTCCGCCATCCATCGGGCTTTCAATCTGATCCAGGGCTATCCGATCCAGAACGATGGCGGCCAGCGACTGACCCTGGCCACCGTGCCGGCGGAGGACCCCGAGACCTACGCCATGATCGAGAAGGCCGACACGGTCGGGGTCTTCCAGATCGAGTCGCGTGCCCAGATGGCGATGCTGCCGCGCTTGAAACCGCGCTGTTATTACGACCTCGTCATCGAGATCGCCATCATCCGCCCCGGCCCCATCCAGGGCGAGATGGTGCACCCCTATCTGCGCCGCCGCGCGGGGCTCGAGCCCGTCACCTATCCCTCGGAGGCGGTGCGCGCGGTGCTCGGCCGGACCCTCGGCGTGCCGCTCTTCCAGGAGCAGGTCATCAAGCTCGCCATGGTGGCGGCCGGGTTTTCCGCGGGCGAGGCCGATCGATTACGCCGCTCGATGGCGACCTGGCGGCAGAGCGGGGGGATAGAGGATTTCGAGGGGCGGCTCATCGAGGGGATGAGACAGCGCGGCTATCCCGAGACCTATGCTCGGCGGATCTGCGAGCAGATCCGCGGATTCGGCGAGTATGGTTTTCCGGAGTCCCATGCCGCGAGCTTCGCGCTCCTGGCCTATTGCTCGGCCTGGCTCAAGTGCCACGAGCCGGCGGCCTTCACCTGCGCGCTGTTGAACAGCCAGCCTATGGGTTTCTATGCCCCCGCCCAGCTCGTGCAGGATGCCCGGCGCCATGGGGTCGAGGTGCGGCCCATCGATGTCGGAGTCGGTGACTGGGACTGCACCCTGGAGGGCAACCCGCCCGCCCTTCTGCTCGGGCTCCGGATGGTCAAGGGCCTGTCGCGTGCCGGGGCCGAGCGGATCACCGCCGCGCGCCCCTTCCGGGATGTCCAGGACCTCGCCCGGCGCGCCCGCTTGACCCGCCGTGACCTGGAGGCGCTGGCCGCGGCCGATGCCTTGCGGGGGCTTTGCGGCAACCGCCACCAGGCCCGCTGGCAGGTGCTCGGCATCGAGGCACCGCTGGCGCTCGGGGTGATGCCCGCGCTCCCCGAGCCCCTGCCGCTCCTGCGCAGACCCACCGAGGGCGAGGACATCGTGGCGGACTACGGGAGCCTGGGCCTGACACTCGGCCGCCATCCCCTGGCGCTCCTGCGCCCCGTGCTCACGCGCCTCTCTTTCCAGTCGGCCCGCGAGGTGCTGGGGCTCACTCACGGCCGGAGCGCGCATGCCGCCGGCCTCGTCATCACCCGCCAGCGGCCGGGCACGGCCACCGGCGTCGTGTTCCTGACCCTCGAGGACGAGACCGGCCCGCTCAACGTCATCGTCTGGAGCAGCCTCTTCGAGCGCAAGCGCCGCATCGTGCTCGGGGCGAGGCTCATGGGGGTGACGGGCGAGGTGCAACGCGAGGGCGAGGTCGTCCATCTCATCGCCCGGAGACTCGAAGACCGAACGGCCCTGCTCGGAGGGCTCCGAACGGTGTCGCGGGATTTCTGTTAGCCCATCCTGCCGTGAAGTGAGAGACTACCGACCATGACGACCGTGGAATTGCATCTGATACACATGGTACGCGCGCCTGCCCCTCCCCGTTGGTGCCCGATGATCCCGACGACAGGCGATCCCCTGGCATGACCTCCGCGACGAGATCGGCGGCCGCTGATCGGTGCTCGCGGTTGACACCAATGTGCTCGTATACGCACATCGGCGCAAGGCGCGCGAGCGCATGCTGATACTCCGGGCGTCTTGTTCGCGGTGATTGCCACTTCTTGTTCAGGCGTCCGTATGGACCGAAATGTTATGCCGCAGACTCAAGTGGCATTTCCCAGCCGGGGAAGACAAGAACGGCCGGGTGACACTTGAGAGCACGGGCGAGAACCTTTGCCCGCTCTATCCCGAGGCGCACGCGATTGTTTTCGATTGCAGACAGGGTTGCTTGAGAGATACCGGACAACGCAGCGAGCTGGTTCTGGCTCAATCCCTGCAACTCGCGAATAAGGCGAACCGACTCGCCAACCGAAACGTCAATGCGCTTTCGCGCGGGTCGAAACTGTTTCATTTCACGGCCTCCGGTAATCGTGAGGGGTAACATGCACTCATAGGTAAGATCTTATAACTATATGAGTTATAAAGATAACAAATGCGTGGAACTTTTAGGGCTCCACCCGATCTGATCAACTTTATCGGCAAATCAAGATGATCGGGGAGGGGAGGATGGAA
>JALZID010000191.1 GCA_030860485.1 Pseudomonadota bacterium
TGGGCAAAGAGTGAACAACTCCGGCCCCATGGGATCAGCGCGGTGGCTATCGATTCTCGCTCCTCAATCATGCACGTTTTTGGGTTGGCCGGTTATCCGAAGCGGGCAGGTCAAAGTGCCTGCCACCTGCGTCCTCGGGGTGTTTTCGATGGACTCCTGAGGTCCAGTCGGGGGGGTCCATGAGTTGCCACGCGAGCGGGGCGTAGGTTGGGTATACCCGGCGGATTGCACGCTTGAGGACATCAAATTCGTTATCATCCAGGGCGGTGAAACGTGGCTTTCCATCTGCCGTGATGGTGACCTTGCGGATTATCGTGCTCGGGAGATTTAGTGTGCGTAGTAACCGAAAGGTTTTGAGTGCTGCTGGCGTCATAACTGTTCCTCTTTCATTAGCATCTTGTTGCTCAGCGTACCCAGCATCTCAAGCTCCGTGTCGGACAAGGCGTCGAGATTGTACGTTGGCGGCTGGTCCGGCCGGCTATTTAGATACACGCGAATTTATCCGCCGCCAAGGACTCGAAGCAGAAACATCCTGGCACCGTGGCAATGATAGGTATTACCAAGGGCATGCTTCACGGCCTTCTCGACGATTTTGAACAGCACCTCGGGCGGGCAAGCCTGACTTATTGCCTCACCATAAGTTTTGATTAACCCCACACTCCTGTACGGCCGCCCACGCCCGAGCCGGTTCCCGGGCAAAAAGTGACCTGTTCGAGGGTCTTTTCCTTGGCTGGGTTCGTTCATGTCGATTAACTTGGCTTCGGCCCGGCGCTGACGATCCGGTCCCAGGTTTTACTCCGGTCATTAACGGCACTCATATTGTAAAGATATTATTGTTACAGTACACTAGACTATTTTTCTCCCGATCCTCTAACCGTTACCAAACCAGCGGCATCCATCATATCTGTGAACACTGAGGTTCTATCAGCTGAGCGCCATAGAAATGACAATGGAAGTTCGGGTCGTACGTTTTGCTGTTCAGAAACTCGCGTAGTACTCTGTATTTGGGTTGGCCCCGTTACTACCAAAAGGAACTCACCGTTGGGGTTGGCACACACCATCTCTGTGAAATCGTCAAGGTCGAACGTGATTCCACGGTATCGTTCCGCCCACTCGTGATGTCGAATGAAGGCCTCGCTTAAGCGCGCGTATTTCTCTTCCTCAGTCTTTCGATATGGTTCACCGGTAAAGTTCTGGGCCACGTGTCCTTCATACGGATCCGTCGCAACAATCTGTATGTCGAGGCCCCCCTGTTCAATGATTTGCTGCCGCAGTTCTCGCACATGGCCTACTCTCGGAAAAAGGATACGCCCCTCGTTGGCCATTGTTGCAGGCGCCAACGCTGACCGAAGTGCCTCCAGAAATCTGAGCCGCATGAACCCTACGGCGCTCCACTCGTCGGAAGAGGAAAGATTCGCACCCGTATTGTGGTCAACGAAATCATCCATGACCGCAATATGCATGAGCGTAGCTAGGTGACTTTTATAGTGGTCTGGTAACTCCCGCGCCAAATCGACGAACGCGTCAAAAAATGGCAGCGGCGATGAGCCGGTTGGAAGACCGAGAAAGAAACGTGAGCCGTCAGGTTTCGCAATCACTTTGCGAAGCACATGCTCTGCCATCGCACGGCCGGCGGCCGGGATCGTCTGGAAAGTCAGAATCTGCATGCTTTTGTTCGCCTCTCCTGCGGGATGTATGAGTTATTAAGTATAGCAGAACTTAGCATTCTAAGTGCCTGTGTGAAAAGACAAAATGCTTGTCATTGCGAGCGGCTGGTAAGGAACGTGGCAATCCCGTTGAGGAGAGGATTGCTTCGTCGGCCACTATCGTGTTGCTCCTCGCAATGATAAAGAAGCGTATTTTCAGAACAGACCCTATGAGAGACTCGCGTGACCTCCTTTAATTCTTTACTGCCAGCAGAAGCCCGCTGCCGGAAGGAATCACGCATGCCGTTACGCCCTCCGTCGCGGTCGCCATTTTGAGTGTAAGACGCAGTGCCGCAAACACATCATACGATCGTTCAACTACATTCTCTGCGGTAGTCCATCCTCGAACCGTTTGCATCAGGACATTATCGATCAAAATGATTCGTAATGGCCGCACAAGCCGCAGGCATGTCTGAAAGAGATCGGGATAGTTCCCTTCGAATGTATCGAGAAACACAAAATCGAATGTCTCACCGCGATCGGCCATGTTTTGGCATTCTTTCAACGCATCGCCAGTCCTAAAATCAATAACCCGGCCAAGCCTGTAGGCTCGATAAGAGTCCGTGCCTCCTTTACGCGCCACTGATCTTTATCAACCGTAACTACCCTTCCAGAGGGTTTGCAGGATGAGACGTGGTCGGCGAATACCAACGTGCTGTAACCAAAGAACGTACCAAGCTCGAGCACCGAATTGACCCGACCGACGCGAAGCAGAACTCTTATGATATCTATCTGTGATCGAAAGATGTCTCCGTGTTCTATGTTTAGTTCATCGATATGTCCTCTGCACGTTTCGCAAAGCAGCATTTTCTGGATCAGATAATTTGGTTTCAATAAATCGGCGAACCGACTCTTCTGTAAGCATTGCGCCCCTCCATATGCAAACGCCCTGGGTTGGGTGTGCAAAAGAAAGCATAAGACATTCGACGCGGTTTCGCAACGCATATTGGTGGGTCAGACACGTGGCGACCGCCGCTGGGACGCGAAGAGGTCGTTTGGCTTCGCCCTGGCCGGTGTCCGGGTGGCTGTAGGGGAACGCAGAGGAGGCAGTCCTTAGCCCGGATGTGAGTCCACGGGGGTGGTGTGGTAACACGCCCTGCGAAGCGTAGACAGGGAGGGTGTAGGCCGGAACGCAAGTGAAGGGGAGGATTAGCCCCGAAATCGATCGGTTGGAAGTAGCTGACCTTATCCCGCTATGGGGAAAGCAGAATCGCAAGGCCCGTAATCATGGCGAGGGTCGTGCGGTGCTTCCGGGGTTCGTACCCACGGCATGCACTCCAAGGACGCTATTGCGAACACATAGGTAAGATCTTATAACTATATGAGTTATAAAGATAACAAATGCGTGGAACTTTTAGGGCTCCACCCGATCTGATCAACTTTATCGGCAAATCAAGATGATCGGGGAGGGGAGGATGGAACG
>JALZID010000192.1 GCA_030860485.1 Pseudomonadota bacterium
GCCCGGCCCGATCCACGAGGGCAATGGCAAAGCCATCGCCTTCGTCGACGAGAACGCCGACCAGAAGCAGCGGGACGCGCTGTTGAAGATCATGACGGGCCAGGACACCGCCCCGTTCGCGACCATGTTCGCGGTCTACGCCGCGACCGTGACCAAAATGCACGATCCGGTCTTCACCAAGATCGATCTCGAGCTTGATATCGACGGCCGCAGAGGCCGTATCTTCGTCAAGGACTATATCGACACAATCGGCGAGCCGATCCGCAGCAAGGCGACGGGCGCGGAATCGCGGGCGCAGATCGTGTTGCCGGAGGGCTTCGAATACACGGTGGCCGAGATCGGCAGCGCGTCGAGCAAGACCAAGGGTCCGGTCGAGGTCGAAATGAAGGACACCTACGGCCAATTCGCGCGGCTGCACCTCAACAACAACGGCGTCGTGCGGGCCTGACCCCCCGCGCATGTCCGAAGCATCCGCGCTCGAACGCCTGCTCAAACGCGACCGCACGATCGCGCTGGCGGGTCTGGCTCTGTTGTGCGCGCTGGGTTGGCTCTACCTCTTGACGGGCGCAGGGCTCGGCATGAGCGCGTGGGAGATGACCACGCTCTCGCTGTTCCCGCACCTGGAAGCCGCCGACATGATTCCGGACATGCCTGGTATGGGCACAGGCGGCATGGACATGGGCGGCGCGCCGATGACGCCCGCGCCTTGGGCGTTCGCCACATGGGCGCTGATGATCGCGATGTGGTGGATCATGATGATCGCCATGATGGCGCCGAGCGCAGCGCCGACGATTCTGCTCTACGCGCGCGTGAATCGCCACGCCGTCGCGCAGGGTCGGGACAAGCTCGCGCCCACCGGCGCTTTCGCCGCAGGCTATCTGCTGGTCTGGCTGGGCTTCTCGGTCGCCGCCGCCGCGCTGCATTGGGGGCTCGAACGCGCCGGGCTCGTCTCGGCCATGCTGATGGGATCGCAGAGCCGCTGGCTATCGAGCGCCGTCCTGATTGCCGCCGGCCTCTACCAGCTCTCGCCGCTGAAGCACGCGTGCCTGTCGCATTGCCGTGCTCCGGCGTCGTTCCTTGCGTGCCACTGGCGTCCGCACGTTTCAGGCGCGCTCCGGCTCGGCGCGCTGCACGGGGGCTTTTGCGTGGGCTGCTGCTGGATGCTGATGGCGCTCTTGTTTGTCGGTGGGGTGATGAACCTCGGTTGGATCGCTGCGCTCGCCGTGCTGGTGCTGGTCGAGAAGGTGCTGCCGGCGGGCCGATGGGTCGGCCGAGCCGCGGGCGCCGCACTGATCTCTTGGGGGATCGCCACGCTCCTGGTCTGAGGCGCTGCCGCCGCGCATCGGGAAGGAAGTCGATGTTCTCAATCAAGTAGGCGATGCTCTCCCTGCGGCGCTCGATACCCGGACCGAGAGCATCCAGGCCGAGGGCCAGGCCACCCCAGGACTGCTACCCGTATGCATGAATCGCGAGAAGCATCTGCGGCTGACACGTCCGGCGGCTTTCGGCCAGAACCCACCTATCGGTACTAGGCCGAGCGAACTGCCTCATGGCACGCGATTCTCGCGCTGTCCAGCAACCGACCATCGAGATCTCCGCAATAGCGGACCACTCCCCAACCGTAAGCGGCCATTCAACATCAGTGAAAATGGCTGACCTGTTCTCTACTATTGCCAAGACTGACCCGAGTCGCACAAACCTTGGTCTGGGTTAAGAGGGAACCCCGAAAAATTCGTTTGTTGGTTTACACCAGAGGTCCCCACAACAGCTCATGCCTATCCCAAGCCGTCTAAGTTCTGTGGCAGTGTATACGAGAAAGGCAATCCGCCGAGGGCTTGCGGGCTTATGGCAATACGCTTACAAGATTCAGTATCGCCTTTCCGTTTGGAAGGTCAAGTACGGTGGGCGTGCATTTTTCGTTGTTTTGCTCCTTCTTCTCGCTTTGAGCCTCTATCTGTCGCCCACACTCCAAAATGCGCTGGCGCCCTACTACTCGTCCGAAGAATCGGTCAAGGCAATGAGCGGCTTGATTCTTAACCTGGGAAGCGCACTGATCGGCGCCGCCGCCATTGTTACGTCCCTGGTGCTGTTTGCCATGCAGGTGAACATCGAGCGTATGCCTCACGGGCTATTTCGCCGTCTGAGCGCGGACCCGAAGTTACTGGGCGCATTTGCATCGGCATTCCTCCTGGCAATCGGCGTCGCCACGCTGTCGACGTTCACTAGTCAAACCCGGCTGGCGATTGTGGTCCTTGCAGCTTCGTGGGCGATCGTATTCATACTCATTTTGTTCATGTACGCCTATCGGCGGGCCCTGCTCCTCATCAACCCCTTGCAGCAACTCGGCATACTCATTCACGACAGCCGTAAGGAATTGCGGACCTGGGCTCGACGTGCCTCGCGGGCGATGCCTCTTCTTGAGCGAGAAGACAGTGCGAGCGCAACGTCATCACCCACGGACTCCACGCACGATGTGGCCCGCACAGCCTTCTTGCAGATCAACAACCGTTGGACCGATGGCGCCAAGCGAGCCATCCGACATGCAATGTCATTTGCTCGGCGCTATGCCGAACAGGGAGATTATGAGGTTTCCGGGGCCGCTCTGAATGCCGTCGTCGCCATCAATGCTGCGTATATCGAGGCGAAGGGGAAAACTTTTTACGCGAATAACCCATTTCTCGAAAACCCTCTCGCCAACGACGGATTCATCAACGACACACTGGAGCATCTACGGCAAAACACACAAGCTGCAATAGCGCGCCGGGATGAACAGCAAATCGCGCAAACATTGCGAGCGATGGCTGCGCTTGTCCAAGTGTATCTTGGCATCGATTACTCCAGTCCATATGCCACGAAAAGCCACGCACGCCTTGCCGCTGGATACCTCGCAAGCGCGGTTCAGGCTGTGGTTCCCCACGATATGGCGGATGTTCTGCTGGAGGGTCAGCGGCTCATGGGACAGTCTGCGCAACATCTCCTCATTCATGGGAATCCGGATGACATAACAACGCTCAGTGAAAAGATCGCATTGATCGCGTGCACTGGGTGTGCGAAAGAGGATTATCGCCCCGTCACGATGGAAGGAATGACCCAGCTTGCGAATCTGACCCTCGATCTACTTCGCTCCAGGAGTCACGACATTCATTTCGCAGTTGGTGAAGTCCGCCGTGATGTCGCCTTGGTTGCGAAATTGTTTATCAATGTGGCCGATACGCCGCTGTCGAGCAGCCATAGCACATTCCTGGGGGCGTACTATTCGTCGACCAGCGTGCAGAGCTTACGGGCGCGGCTTACGGAATTGGTCAATGCTCTCTCTGAAGCACAACCGGATAATGCGGACGCCCAATGGGTCATACGGAACGTCGAGCGGTGGGCGGATGGCCTGTACGAAACAGAGAAGGATTTGCTGCTCGCAGCCATAAAGGCAAAGTCCCACTTCACGTTTGACATGATTCACTGGATAACGGGCGTGACGGAAATCCTGTTGGCCGTATCAAACGCTCCGGCATGTGACGACCACAGCCAACAGGAGATCCGGAAGCACGCGCGTTGGTTGATCGCTACCTTGACTTGGATTCCTGATGACAAGGACACGGTGACGTTCGTTGAGAATTTTCAGATGACCGAGACCTTGTTTGAGGCCGCAATGGACGCGCGCAATCGCGGTTGTGATGAAATCGCGACGGAAATCGGAACGTTTCTTCTGTCCTGGATATTTAAGGGCGGGAGGTATCAAACAGGATGGGGCATTCTGGAGAGGGGGCTTTGTGGTCTTGCTGCGTTCGCTCTGATGGGTAGGGATGGAGAGGTTTCTGGGCTCAGAACGGCGGTAGCAGCTCACTTGTCGGGCGAGTCTGCGCCAGTGCAGGAAATCCGCGAACGCGCGGCAAGAAGGATATTTGAACGGGCTGTGAGCCTGTATAGGCCGGGGAGCTGGATGTCCCGTATCGATATGGCGATCGCTCGAGCCGACCACCAGAAATTGCGTCCTCTTTTGGAGGAGATCGCTGGCTTGCTGTCGCCAAGGCCCAACTCACAAGGCAACAAACCATAGGGGGTGCACAAGGACAATCGCTCGGTGTCCGCGTTAGCCTTCAAGTAGTACCATACGGCAGCCCTGAGCGACGTCCGCTTTGGGTCGAATGGTGCCTTTCGATGGTTTTGTTGGCGGGTTGATAAGGAGGTCGAGGGTGTTTTGCCCACAAGGGCTTAAGATCAATGGTCAGCCCGAGTGCTCTGGCCCCGGACATGGGAGCAACGACCGTGGACGAGACCGTGCCGCCCGACTTGACGCTGTTTGACCTTGCGGTCTACCGTCCAGCAATGTGGAACAAGGGGAGTGCGATGGGCCGGACCTGGCAGCTCGCGGCGTTCGCCATGTTAGGGGCGACGGCGATGCTGATGGTGTCGGCGGCGAGCGCGGGCGCGGGGCCTTCTCGCGGTTCCGGCCTCACGGTCAGGATCGAGAGCGCGAGCCAGAAGGAGATCCTCGCTCGGGGACTCGAGGTTCTGGTCTCGAACAAGGGCGCGGGGCGCCCGATTGTCAGGGTCAGTGGCTCCTCGAGCACCTTCGACGTTCCGGATTTCAGGCGGCTGACGAAGACGCGGGCGGTCCGGCTGCGGGGAGCGAAGGCTTCGAGCCAGCGGGTCACGGTCGTGCGCCTGCGGCTCACCGCCGAGGGGCGCGAGCAGATCGCGAGCTGCGAGGCCAGGACCCTGCGGGTGGAGACCGGCGGTGCGAGGGACCAGGCGAAACTCGTGCGCGACACGAGGCAATGCAAACCGAAGCCGGTTGATCTGAGCCGTGCCGATCGTTGCGACTTCATCGGCCAACAGGACGGATCGCTGTGTCTCCTTCCGTTCCCCGACGACTTTTACACAATCGCCGATCCCTCGACCCGAACCGGTCGCCGGATCGATCTCAAGACCGCCGCGATGCCGCGGAACGTCGCCGGCAAGCCGATCGACGCCGGGCCCTACAATCTCAACGACGGCTTCAGCCCCGGGCAGGCGATCGTGCTCCGCGTGCCGGGGCTCGACAACCCGGAAGCGTTCGAAAAGACCGACCCGGTGCCGATCGGCCGCATCGGCCGTTACGCCGAGCCCCATGCCCCGATCGTCCTGATCGATGCCCATACCGGCGAGCGTGCCCCGATCTTCGTCGAGATCGACTCCAACGCGAGCGAGCCGCTGAGCACCGCGCTCATGATCCAACCGGCGACCAACCTGGCCTCCGGCCACCGCTACATCGTCGCGCTGCGAGACCTCAAGGACGCTGACCGCAATACAATCCGCGCGCCCGAGGGCTTCCGCTACTACCGCGACCGGCTGCCGACCCGCAGGGCCCCTATCAAGAGACGGCGGGCGCACTTCGAGGGGATCTTCGACACCCTGCGCCGGGCAGGGATCCGGCGCTCGAACCTGTACCTCGCCTGGGACTTCACCGTCGCCAGCGACGAGAACATCGCGGCGCGGGTGCTGAGCATGCGCGACGATGCCTTCGGCCAACTCGGCGACGACGACCTCTCCGATCTCACGGTCCAGGGGCACGCGCCAGCGTTCCAGGTGACGCAGGTGAACAATTTTACCGTCGGGGAGGACGCTCGGATCGCCCGCCAGGTGCTCGGCACCTTCACCGTGCCCTGCTATCTGCAACCGAGCTGCGCCGCGGGCGGCCAGTTCGCGCTCGACCCCAACGGGCTCCCGACCGAGAACGGCACCTGGACCGCGAACTTCGAGTGCATCGTCCCTCGCGTCGCGGTCGACGAGCCCGGCGCCGCCCCGGCGCGCCCATCGCTCTATGGGCATGGTCTCTTCGGCAGCGCTGGCGAGGTGCACGCCGGGGGCCAGAAGGATCTCGCCAACCGGTACGGGTTCGTGCTCTGCGCGACCGACGAGATCGGGATGTCGAGGAGCGACATTCCGTTCCCCACGTTGCCGATCCTCCACGATCTCTCGAGCTTCCCGAAGCTTGCCGACCGCCTGCAGCAGGGCCTGCTCAACGAGCTCTACTTCGGCCGACTGATGATCCATCCCGACGGCTTAAAGAGCGATCCGGCCTTCCACGTCGATCCGCAGAACCCGGCCAGCGCGCCGGTGATCGACGCGAGTCATCTCTACTACAACGGCAACAGCCAGGGTGGGATCATAGGCGGTGCGCTGACCGCGATCGCGCCCGACTTCACCCTCGCGGCACTGGGGGCGGCGGCGATGAGGTACTCGATGCTCTTGCCGCGCTCGATCGCCTTCGACAGGTTCACGAGCGTCCTCTATCCGGCCTACCCGAACGAGTTGGCTCGGCCGCTGCTGCTGTCGCTGCTCCAGATGCTCTGGGACCGTGGTGAGGCGAACGGCTACGCAAACCGGATGACGGATGACCCGCTGCCGAACACGCCTGCGCACAAGGTTCTTTTAAACGTCGCCTTCGGCGACCACCAGGTGACAAACTGGGCAGCCGACATCGAGGCCCGCACGATCGGGGCCGCGACGCACGCGCCGATACTCGACCCCGGGCGCTGGCCGGACGTCGACGCGCTCTGGAACGTCCCGGCAATCCAGAGCTACCCCTACA
>JALZID010000193.1 GCA_030860485.1 Pseudomonadota bacterium
ATGAGGACGATGGCGCGGATCGCGGTGTCGCGCACCGCGCGCCCCGGCTGCAAGTCCGCGAAGCCGCCGAGCTGCGTCCGGATGTCCGGGGAGGCATTGAACAACACCCAGTCCTCGCCGTCCCCGACCGCGATCGACGACTGGGTGCGGGCCTGTGCCCGGGTCGTGCCCTGGCGCAGGCCGGCGCAGTTGCGGCAGTTGCAGTTCCATTGCGGGAAGCCGCCGCCCGCGGCGGAGCCGAGTACGTGTACGCGCATCGCGGCAGAGCGTCTCTGGGTCGGGGCCGCGATAGTAGCAAAAATGCCGGGCAGGCGCCCGGGTGGCGTTCCGAACGTCCCGGCGCGTGGTCGAACCGCGCACCGTTCGCCGCCCCCGCCGTGCGCGCAGTTCCCGGCGTCCGGGCAGACAAGACCCCGTGTGCGCCGGGCCACGGTGACGGACGGCAGCTGTACGGCGGCGTTCCTCTACTGGTCGTCTACTACCGCCGCCTTCTTCTCCGGCTCCGCGTGGGTCGTGGATTTCGGCGGCGGCTTCGTGATCGACTTCGATAAGGGCGACGCCCGCCCCGTGCGTGCGGTGCGTGGCGGCTCGCCGTAGTCGATCATGGGGTCATTTGAATCATTTGATAATTTGATTGGGGGTCTGGGGGGCTTGGCCCCCCAGCCTTTGGCAAATTATGGCGCAATCCGAGCACTTGCCCATCTACAAGTGGAGCTATGACCTCTGCCTGTATGTCGAGCAGGTGGTGCGGGGTTTCTCCCGTTACCACAAGTACACCCCCGGGGCGGAGCTCAGGGAGATGAAGCCCTCGGACGCGCTTAGCGCGGCCCACCGCAGCTTGGTATAGTGGGAAGACGAGTGGGAGCACCCCGAGTCGTACTCGAACCCCCGGCTGCTCCAGAACATCCGCGGCGCGGGGATCCGCCTGTGAATACACGTGACCTGATGGACAAGGCGAGCCGCGCCGCTGCTTCTGCAAGGCTCTTGCTCGACGCGGGTGATGTGGACGGGGCACGTAACCGCGCCTATTATCTATACTCGCTATACTCCACTTTAGCCATTTCCCCCTCCCCCCCGACCCTCTGTCGCCAGGGAGAAGGGGATGAATTGGTTGATCTAACGATGGTAGTTATGTGACGGGGTTCTTCGCGGGCACGGCGACCTTTGGGCCGGGCGAGGCCAATGAAACGATGCTCATGAGCGCGGGGTCAGATGATGTCTTTGTGGCCAAGTATGACAGCACGGGGGCTCTGGTATGGGCCAAGCGGGCCGGGGGGACGGATTAGGGATGAGGGCCGTGTCATCGGGGTGGATGGCACTGGGAACAGTTATGTGACGTCAACACCTTTCGCTTCATCTCCTCGAGCGATAACTTCTTGCCAGCCCTGAATTCCTCCCTCGCTGCCTCAATAACGGCCCTAAACTCCGGATTGGTACTCAAGACCAAAGCCTCGTGACCCACGTGCTTCAGCGGACCAACGCAGCTACGGGTTTCTTCCTGGAAGTAACAACGAGGATATCGTCATCCAATGCCTTCGCATAATCCGATAATGGTTCGGATGCGTCGGATAGCTCTATCGTTTTCATAACCTGGCCGCCGATATAGAGCTTGTCGCCTCTCTTTCGTCCTACCGCCAGAACCCTGACCATTTTGGGGTTCATCAACACTCACGTCATAGAATACTCGCAAATACCCGGCGCGCAATTCCCACGGCGTAACCGGGTTGGGCCGCAGGACCTTGCGGTGTTTCGTCTCCACCAACGGCTGGTGACACAGCTGCTCTTCGATCGCGTCCAAGACCCTGATCCGCTGACGCGCGGTAAGTGTCAGTAACTGCTCCCGAACTGACTGCGCAAACGCAATGGTGTACGCCATTTAATCATCGTATCACCAGCCGTAAACGCAGAGCGACCGTGGGGCAGAATGCCCCACGGTCGCAATGCCTTGACAATCCCTCCCTGCCCCTCAATCGATTCCCCGCCAATACCCACTCGCCGCGGCTGGCCCCACGGCCTCGCCTAGCGCCACTGCCCCTTCATGGGCACGATCTTGACGTAAAAAGAGCTCACTGGCCGGGGCGGGCTAGGCTAGGGTATCATAACCTTCGCCGGCGAGGACGCCGACTACGGCTACCTCGAGCTCACGTTCCGTTACTGACGCGCACGGTGCCACCCGACGATTAACGGCATTCCTCCCTCCTAAAGGGTAACGGTAACGCTCGACTCGACGCGAGGTAAATGCGGTAAAATCGTGACCCATGAAGGTTAGCGAGATCATCAAGCTGCTGGAAAGCAAAGGTTGGATTCAAGTGCGCATGAGGGCTAGTCACCGACAGTTCAAACATCCGTCCAAGGCGGGTTTGGTCACGGTTGCTGGCAAGCCAAGCGTTGATGTTCCGTCGGGAACCCTGAACAACATTCTCAAGCAGGCAGGTTTGAAGAGTTAGCTATGAAATACATGGTCGTCGTAGAAGAAGGCCCCACCAGCTTTGGGGCCTATGTGCCCGATCTCCCGGGCTGTGTGGCGGTCGGCGAAACGCGCGATGAAGTGGTTGATCTCATCAAAGAAGCGATCGAACTTCATATCGAGGGTTTGCGGGATGAAGGGACCGAACTTCCCAAGCCCCATGTCTCAAGTGAGTTCGTGGAGGTTCGAGTTGCCTGACTCGGCGCTGTAGAGGGACGCCACAAAAAGCGCGGCGCCCCTCAGCTTGGTTTGTTATGGCGCCAAGAGTATCTTGCCGGGTGAAAGTCCCGGCCGGGTAAGGGTTGGCTGCCCAACCATATCGAGTCTCGCGTCTGTGGCGGAGTCGAGGGAGAGGCGAACAAGATAGGCGAAGCGTAGACAAAGCATCCTGTGGGCCTAGGGGCGACCGTGCACGCCTCCAGTACTGGTTACAGCTTCGAGATGAGGTCGCGGATGGCGAGGATTTTAACGCGCCCGAAGCCAACGTGAAGCACCCGTCATGGCGAGGGTTTGGAGGTCCGCCGGAGTCCAAAGGCCAGGCATGCAGGAAGAGATATGTCGAAGAACTTGGGAGACCCCATAGCTTCCTGGGTGTGGGAAGGTCATACGGAAGGTATGCAGCTATTGAAGCACGAAGGGGAAACCCAGGGCCCGCGCCCTGGTCGCGTTCCGAACGTCCCGGCGCGGCGGCAGGCCGCGTAGCGCTCGCCTGATCTCGTGGCCGAGCGGCTCCTGTTCCTGACCGGTAAGCTGGCCGAGCCCGGGCTCCGCCGGATCCTCGGGGCGTCGCAAGGTCCCGAGCTCAGCTACGAGGTCCTCAACATCGGGGTCAGCGTGGCGGCGCTCATGAGCGCCGAGATGATCGCGCGCCGGCTCGACGGGCCGCGCGGCGCCGAGCGCGTGATCGTCCCGGGCCTTTGCGCCGGCGATCTTACGGTGCCGGCAGAGAAGCTCGGCGTCCCCGTAGTGCGGGGTCCCGAGGATATGAAGGACCTGCCGGGCTTCCTCGGTCGCGGCGGGGTCCCGCCCGATCTCAGCCGTTACGACATCCGCATCTTCGCCGAGATCGTGGATGCCCCCCGGCTCTGCGTCGAAGGGATCCTGGATCGGGCCGCGCGTTATGGGGCCGACGGGGCCGACGTGGTCGATCTCGGTTGCCTGCCCGGCGTCCCTTTTCCGCACCTCGAAGAGGCGATCGCGGCCTTACACGAGCGCGGCCATCGGGTGAGCGTCGATTCGCTCGTGACCGAGGAGCTTTTGCGTGGCGGGCGGGCGGGGGCCGATCATCTCCTGAGCCTCAAGGAGAGCACCCTCTGGGTGGCGGACGAGGTGGGCTCGATACCGATCCTGATCCCGGAAGAGCCCGGCGATCTGGCATCTCTTTTTCGCGCCATCGACGCGCTCGCGGCGCGCGGCCGGACATTCATCGCCGACAGCGTCCTCGACCCCATTCACTTCGGGCTCAGCCGCTCGCTCGCGCGCTATGTCGAGCTGCGCGATCGCTATCCCGGGATCGAGATCATGATGGGCACCGGAAACGTCTCGGAGCTGACCGATGCCGATACCGCCGGGCTCAACGCCTTCATGCTCGGGGTCATGTCCGAGCTTCGCATCACCCATCTCTTGACCACGGAGGTGAGCCCGCATGCCCGGTCCGTGGTGCGCGAGCTCGATTGCGCGCGCCGCATGTTGTTCGCGGCACGCGAAGACCGGAGCCTGCCGCGCGGCTACGATTCTTCGCTCTGTGCCCTGCACGAACGCAAACCGTTTCCCTATTCGGAGGCCGAGATCGCCGAGATCGCAGCCCAGATCCGCGATCCCAGCTACCGCGTGAACGTCTCGGCGGCCGGCATCCACGTCTATAATCGCGACGGTATGACGACCGCTACCGATCCCTTTGACCTCTACCCCAGACTGGACCTGCTGCAAGGCGATGCCCCGCATGCTTTCTATATGGGCGTGGAGCTCGGGCGTGCGCAGATCGCCTGGCAGCTCGGCAAGCGTTATGTACAGGACGAGCCCCTCAAATGGGGCTGTGCCGTGCGTCCCGCGGTGGGCCAGGACACCGCGAGCCCGCACGCCTACAAACCCGAGGGCACGACCTTGAAGGCCAGCAAGCGCGGCCCGAAGGCGCCGTGATCTACGAAGCCTTGATCATCACCCGCAACGCCGATGGGTCCCTGCACCTCGTCCCCTTGGGCTACCGCGAAGCGGACGAGGACAGGGTGATCGCCCCGTTCCGGCCGTCGACGACCTAAGCGGCACCGGGATTGGATCCGGGTCAGCCGCTGACCCTCACGACTCACGAATTACGATTCGCGCCTTGCTTATGCCAAGATTACTGGACGCTATCGAGATAGAGACCGGGCAGAACCCGTCGGCCAGCGTCATCTGGATGCACGGCCTGGGCGCCGACGGCGGCGATTTTGTGCCTATCGTGGACGAGCTCGGGCTCGACGCGGCGCCGGCGCTCCGTTTCGTGTTCCCGCACGCGCCGATGCGACCGGTGACGATTAACGGGGGCGCTGTCATGCGCGCCTGGTACGACGTCTCCTTCGGCGAGCTCGAAGGCACGTCGCGCCGCGCCGACGAGCGGGGCGTCCGCGAATCGCAAACGCAGATCAACGCCCTGATCGATCGCGAAGGAAAGCGCGGGGTCGCCGCGTCGCGGATCGTGCTCGCCGGATTCTCGCAGGGCGGCGCGATCGCGCTGCAGACCGGGCTGCGCCACCCCGATACGCT